>JAYUYE010000762.1:0-3453 GCA_043752985.1 Myxococcales bacterium | reverse complement strand
ATCTCGTCAGACTCGGCGAACACCAGCGACTGTTCGATCGCGTTCTCGAGCTCGCGCACGTTGCCCGGCCAGTGATACGCCATGATGCGGCCGAGCGCGGCATCGCCGACAGCGCGCACGCGCGGATTGGTCTTCGGACCGAGCTTGGCGACGAAGTGCGAACACAGGTGCGGGATGTCCTCGCGACGCTCGCGCAAGGGCGGCAGCTTCACCGGCAGGACGTGGAGCCGGTAATAGAGATCCTCACGGAACCGCCCCGACGCGACCTCGGCCTCGAGATCCTTGTTCGTCGCGCTCAGGACGCGGACGTTGACCTTGATCGGGTGCTCGCCGCCGACACGCTCGAACTCCTGCTCCTGTAGCGCGCGCAACAGCTTGACCTGCATCGCGGGTGGCACGTCGCCGACCTCGTCGAGGAACAGCGTTCCGGTGTCCGCGAGCTCGAACCGTCCGAGCTTCTGCTTGATCGCGCCGGTGAACGCGCCCTTCTCGTGACCGAACAGCTCGCTCTCGAGCAAGGTCTCGGTCAGCGCACCGCAGTTGACCTTGATGAACGGATTCTTCGCGCGCTTGCTCAGGCGGTGGATCGCGCGGGCGACCAGCTCTTTGCCTGTGCCGCTCTCGCCCGCGATGAACACGGTGGTGTCGCTCGCCGCGATCTTCTCGACGTTGCGGCGCACGATCGCCATCTTCTCGCCGCCACCGATCAGCTCGGGGAACCGCGCCTCGGCATCGGCGTGGAAGACCTCGGTGATCGCGTCGGCCTTGCGACGGCCGCGGCGTACCGCACTGAGCTCGAGGGCGCGTTCGATCTTGAGCCGCACGACCTCGGGCTGGATCGGTTTGGTGATGAAGTCGAACGCACCGAGCTTCATCGCCTCGACCGCGGTCTCGACCGTGCCAAACCCCGTGATGATCATGATCGGGACATCGGCATCGAGCGCCGTGATGCCCTTGAGCACGTCGACCCCGGTGCCGCCCTCCATCTTGAGGTCGGTGATCACGAAGTCGGCGCGCTTCTTCTTGAACGCTTCGATGCCCGCGCTGCCGTTGACGGCGATCACGGCGTCGTGGCCGAGCTTCTTGGCGACGTGAGCGAGACCCTCGCGGACGGTCTCGTTGTCGTCGATGATCAGGATCACCGGCATCGCAGCGGTCGTACCACGGACCGCGCGGTCACGGGCTCTTCACGAGCATCGTCCACTGGAACCGCGCCGAAGCGTTGAACGTGATCAGGCCAAAGCCTGGCGTGGAGTTGTTGACGGAGAACGTGCCATTCACAGTCGCGGACGTCGCGCCGCGCTCGGCGCGGCAGGCGTATGCCGTGGCGTTCCGCGTCTGCCGGAGCGTGTACGTCGCGTTGTTCGTCATCTCGTAGCCCGCCGAATTCACGGTGGAGAACGCACCGCTGTCAGCCACGACCAGAATCGGCGACGGGTCGGGATCCTGGCGCCCCAGTCCGCAGAAGATCGACGACAGGCTGCCAACCGCGTGATTGTCGACGACGGCGACCAGGCTGAGGGGGCCGGGTGTGCCGAGGACGGTCGCCGATCCGGACACGGTCGTCTTGCCGTTCGGCATCGGCACGAGCAGCGACAGCCGCGAGCCCGTGTTGGCGGTGGAGGTCGACATCACGTCGTCACCGACCTGCGTCCAGGTGCCAATGGCGACCCAGCCGGCCGGAACGCCCGCGTGAAACCCTTCGAACACCGCGATCGTCTCACCGCCCGTCGCAGGGTTCGGGTCGCAGCGATCGCCGACGCCGTCGCCATCGCCATCGGTGTTGTCAGCTACCGGCGGGCACGGGTCGCAGACATCGCCGAGCGCGTCGCCGTCCTCGTTGTCCTGGTTCGCGTTCGCTACGTTCTGGCAGTTGTCGGTCGCGTTGAGGACGCCGTCGTTGTCCATGTCGAGGTTCGGCGGTGCGTCGATCTCGGCATCGGGACCGGAGGAATCAACACTCGCATCGGGCATGTCGGTCTCGCCGACGCACCGTCCGGCGTGCGGTCCCGAGAGCTCGCCGTAGCGCCGGCCATCTTCACACGCGGAATCCGCGAAGCTGCAGTAGCCGACGACCTCACACGTGCCGCTGCCGCAGTCGGTGTCGACATCGCAGTGAAATGCGGTCTGCCGCAAGCATCCGGCGGACGTGGCGAGCGCGATCGTGAAGAGAATGTTGCGCATCAGAACTGCCCACTCCATGTCACGACCGCGCCGCTCGTGGACGGCGTGATCGCGACCGCTCGTTCATCGCTACCGCGATCGCGCACGAACATGTGAACCACGCCGGCGCCGATCAGGACGAGGGCTCCGCTGCCCGCGATCGCCGCGTACCGGCGCTTCGCACGACTGTCACTGACCAGGCTCTCGCTGTCCTGGTACGTCGCCGCGGTCTCGGCCGCATCGAGATCCGACATTGCACCGCGATACAAAACGATGCCGACGACGCCGGCCACGACGCCCGCGCCGACGAGCACACCGCCGATCGGATCCTTGTAAAGCGGCGTCGGACCCGCCGACGCGCGCGGCGCCTCGAGCGGCGGCTGGAGGCTCGGCGGCGCGGGCACAGGTGGCGGCAGCGGCGGCGCGGGCGAGACCTCGGGTGGCGGCGGTGCCGTTCGGCACACGTCGATCGCTTGGCGCGCCGCACCGGCAGGGCCAGCCGCGGGTTGGGTCTCGAGGAACCTCTCGTAGAACGTGATCGCCTCGGGGCAGCGGCCGAGCTTCACGTGGAGCTGCGCGATCGCGTAGAGCAGATTCGGCTGGCTATCGAGGGCGTACGCGAGCTCCAGCTCGCGGAGCGCCTCGGCGTACGCGCCGTCCTTGTGCAGCGCGGTCGCGCGGTCGATATGCGGCTTCGCAGCCACCTCGTCCGCGCGCACCGGTGCCGCCGCTCCTAGCACGGCGATCACGATCAGACGGGATACAGCGCTCATGACCTCACTCCGGGAACAGCGAGTTTGGATTCCACTTGGGCTCGGCCGTCGCCTTGGGCTTCGTCGCAGCCGGCTTCGCGACGGGCTGCGCTGCGGCCACGGGCTTCGCTGCGGCGGAGGGCGCGGACCTCGCTGCCGCGGTCTGCGCCCTCTCGGCCCGTGCGAGCCGCGCGGCTTGGGCTGTCTCGGCTCGCGCTGCCTTCGCGGTCTCGGCGCGCGCAGCAGCGTCCGCCCTGGCGAGTCGCGCGGCATCGGCCTTTGCAGTTTTTGCGGTCTCGGCGCGCGCGGTGGCGTCGGCCCGGGCGAGCCGCTCCGCTTCCGCCTGCGCCGCCTTTGCTTCGAGCGCAGCCTGCGTCGCGATCTCGGCCTTCGTCGCGGCCTCGGCCTTCGTGGCGCGCGCGGCTTTCTCCGCGGCGACTTCGTTCGGATCCGCCGCGACGGCATCCG
Source organism: Myxococcales bacterium (assembly GCA_043752985.1). Taxonomy (GTDB): domain Bacteria; phylum Myxococcota_A; class Polyangia; order Haliangiales; family Haliangiaceae; genus JABFXX01. The sequence continues at coordinate 70 of JAYUYE010000762.1, read as the reverse complement.
GATCCGCGGCGACTGCCGGCTTGGAATGCGCGGCGGCCGCTGGCTCTGCGGCGACCGGGACGGGCCCGGA
>JAYUYE010000761.1:0-3454 GCA_043752985.1 Myxococcales bacterium | reverse complement strand
GACAGCCCGCCCGCGATCATGATGATGATCGCGAGAACCCACGCGAAGATCGGCCGGTCGATGAAGAACTTCGCCATCGGCCGCCTCTACCGCGCCGGACTTCCCGCCGCCGAGCCCGCTGCCGCGGCTTGCTTCGCTGCGGACACGGCCACGGTCGTGACCTGAGAACCTGGCCGCACCTTCTGGATCCCCTCGACGATCACGCGATCGCCGGCGGCAAGTCCCTGCGTGACGAGCCACGAGTCATGGATTGATCGATCGGTCACGATCTGCCGGCGCTCGACCTTGCCGTCCTTGTCAACGACGAGCGTGATCGGACGCCCGCCCTGATCGCGTGTCACCGCGCGTTGCGGAACGAGGATCGCGTTGGGCTGCTTTCCCTCGTCGAGCCGCGCCCGCACGAACATGCCTGGCAGGAGCTCGCCCTTCGGATTCGGCACCACCGCGCGCAGCGACAGCGAGCCCGTGCTCTGGTCGACGCTGACGTCGGTGAACTGAAGCGTTCCTGGCGTGCCGTAGTCGCGGCCGTCCTCGAGGATGATCGTCACTTTTGCCTCGCCACCGACGGTCTGCAGCTCACCGCTCTCCATCGCGCGTCGCATCCGCAGCGCGTCGGCGCTCGACCACGTCATGTCGACGTAGACGTTGTCGAGCTGTTGCACGGTCGCGAGCAGTGTGGCGCCCTGCTGCTGGACGTACGCACCCTCGGTGACCTCGGCGCGACCGATCCGCCCGGCGATCGGTGCCGTCACGGTCGTGTAGTCGAGGTTGATCCGCGCGGCCTTGACCATCGCGCGCGCAGCCGCGACGTCGGCCTTCGCGGTCTTCACCCGCGCGACCGCGTCGTCGTACTCCTGCCGGCTGATCGCGTTGGACTCGATCAGCTTCGTGTAACGATCCGCGAGTGACTGCGCGGAGTCGACGCTCGCCGCGGCGCGCGCCTGCTGCGCCTGTGCACTCTCGAGCACCGCCTGATATGGCGCCGGATCGATCCTGAACAGGGCCTGACCTTCCTTGACGTCGGCACCCTCGGTGAACAGGCGCTTGAGGACGATTCCGGTGACGCGCGCGCGCACCTCGGCGACGCGGAAGGCCGACGTCCTGCCCGGCAGCTCCTTCGTGAGCGTCAGCGGCTCGGACTTGACGGTCATCACCCCGACCTCGACGGGCTTGCCGCCGCCAGGTGCGCCTCCAGCGGGCGCGCCTGGCGCGTCCTTACCGCAGGCGGCGAGAGTCGCGCCCGCGAGGGCGATGGTCAGGTACAGCTGGAACCGCATGGATCCTCGGCAAACCGTAGCTAGCAAGTGTGGTGTCAGCTAGAAGCTTAGCCGCCCATGATCGGGATGGAGTGTTGCGAAGTGTGTGTTACACCCGGCTCCAGGCCTCCCGTGTCGATCCTCGCTTCCCACACCATCGGTTTCATCGGCGCGGGCAACATGGCAGAGGCCCTGATCCGCGGCTTGATCCGAGGCGGACACATCGTAGCCGACCGTGTGCACGCCAGCGGGCCGCGCAAGGAGCGCCTCGATCAGCTCCACGTCGCCTACGCGATCCACGTGACCACGGATAACCGCGAGGTCGCGCGCACCGCGGGAGTCGTCGTGCTGGCGGTCAAGCCCCAGATCATGGACAAGGTGCTGGTCGAGATCCGTGATCAGCTCAAGCCGGGGACCCTGGTGGTCTCGATCGCGGCAGGCGTCGACACCGAGGCGATCGAAGGCGCGGTGGGCGAAGGCGTTCGCGTCGTGCGAGCAATGCCGAACACCCCCGCGCTGGTCGGTGCAGGAGCGACGGCGATCTCCGCAGGGCGGCACGCGAGTGAGAGCGATCTCGCAACCGCGAAGGCACTGTTCGATGCGGTCGGGATCACGGTGACGCTCGACGAGACGCACCTCGATGCCGTCACCGGCCTGTCAGGTTCAGGCCCTGCGTATATCTTCCTCATCCTCGAGGCGCTGTCCGATGCCGGCGTCAAGGTCGGGCTGTCGCGTCGCAACGCGCAGAAGCTCGCCGCCCAGACGGTGATGGGCTCGGCCAAGATGCTGCTCGAGACCGATGAGCACGTCGGCCGCCTCAAGGACATGGTGACGTCACCCGGCGGCACCGCGATCGCGGGTCTCCACACCCTCGAGGAAGGCGGCCTGCGCACCACGCTGATCAACGCGGTCGAGACCGCAACCAAGCGCGCGCGCGAGCTCGGTCGCGGCGGAAAATGATTCGCGCGCTCGGCGTGCTGCTCGCCCTGACCGCGTGTCAGGACCAGTCGGGCACGATCCAGCTCGGACTGACGACGGCTCCCGGTTCGACCGTGCTCGATCCGGTCGAGCGCCTCCGTGTCACGATCACCGAGCCGCGCGAGGTGTTCGAGACCGTGCGCACCGATCGCGGCTTCGATCTCGATCTCGACGTCGAGGCGACCGGTCTGCCTGGCTATCTGATCATCGAAGGCTTCGCTGCCGGCGATGTGCTCGTCGCCACCGGCATGTCGCCGCCGTTCTCGGTCAACGCGATCGACGCGCGGATCGCGATCTACATGGCCGCGCCGATGTCGATCGAGCCGGCCCCCGCCGCGCTGTCGCCGGCGCGCGAAGCAAGCGCGGCCGCGTCACTCACCTATGGTGCGGTCCTCGTCGGCGGCCGCGACCCTGCAGCCGGCACCGCGCTCGCCGATGTCGTCGTCTACAACGCGTATCTTCACACGTTCCTCGCCGGCCTCCCGTTACCCGGGCCACGGCTCGGCGCCGCGCTCGCCGTCGACAGCGTCGATGGCGCGTACATCTTCGGCGGCCTCGATGCCGCGGGCGCCGAGACCGGCACGCTGTGGCGGTTCGACACCACGAGCCCTCCTAACGGTGTCTACGCCGTGATCGCGGACGAGCCCGCCTACGCGCGCGCCGACGAGCGCATGGTCACGACCGGACCGGACCGCTATCTCGTCACCGGCGCCCCGATCGTCGAGCTTGCAGGCCAGACCTTGCTCACGCGCGTCGAGCTGCCGTCCTTGCCGCAGGGCGGAGCTGGCGTGCTCGGCCCCGACGGTGTGCCTGCCGCCGTGTTCGCGGGCGCGACCGGCATCACGCGGTTCCGCACCAACGCGTTCGGCCTGTTGTCGGGCGACCCGCGCCCAGATGCTCGCGTCGTGACCCTGCCCGATCGCACGATCCTCGTCGTCGGCGGCTCCACGTCTGCGGTGCGCGTCGACGTCGTCACCGGCGCACTCACCGTAATCCCGAGCTTCCTGCCCGTGACGTGTCCCGATCCCGAGCTGGTCGTCACCCGGCGCCACGTACTCACGTCGTGCGGCACGCAGACCTTTGTCCACGATGCGACGACGCTCGAGCCACTCGCGACCTTGCCGTCGGCCGGCACGTCGCTGGTGGCGCTGCCCAACGACCAGGTGCTGATGCTGCGCGGCAGCGAGCTTGCGCTGTTCACGCCGCCCGCGCCGTGACTA
>JAYUYE010000760.1:0-3460 GCA_043752985.1 Myxococcales bacterium | reverse complement strand
TAATCAAGGCAAGCGATGCGTTGGCCGTGTACGAACAAGTACGCGGCGAGTGGCTGGCCGCGCAGGTTCTCACCGCCGCTGCGAAGGCCGCATACGCTGACGTGTTCGAAGTCAAGGTCGAGACCGAGCGCGACCGTGATGGGCACGTGGTGGTCGTGCGCCAGATCGGCTATCGCGGGGACACCGTGCTAGGCGGCGAGGTCCTCGAAGCGATGCAACGAGAGGCGGCCGCGCGGAGGGCGATGCAGGAGGCGTGGGCGAAGTGGGCCGGGGCCGCAAGCACGGCCGCACAAGCCGCTCAGTTTCGCGTCGATCAATACCGCAGCATCCAAGACGTCTACCCGTCCGCCATCGAGGAAGCTCTAGCGGCGGCCGCGGCGGCCGGCTGTACGTAGCAAGGAATATCCGCGGCATGAGCCCGTCTGGTGAGCTCGGCGCCGGTGGCACATCGTGTTCTCGATGATCGACACGAGCAGCACGACGGCAGGCAGCGCTCGCCGCGCAACGCGCAGCAGGCCGTGGTGCGCGCGGTGGAGATGCCGAAAGGCGAGATCGCGGCGCTCGTGTTCGAGCGGCTGGAGCAGCGTCACTCGCTTTCGGAGATCGTGATCGCGCTGCGCGTTCCGCCCGAGGACGTGCGCGACCTGTATCACGCGTGGCTCGTGGGCCTTTGGGCCGGCGAGCTACAGCGCAAGGAGCCCGCGCGCCCGGCACGGCACGCCGATCAAGACGCGATCCGGCGGGTCACGCCCCGTGCAACTCGCGCAGCTATTCGCGGCGCTGTCGTCGAAGCAATCGACGCGGATCAGCATCGCGCGAGTGGTCGGCGAGTTCGTGATCCCTGAGGATACCGATGCAAACTCGTTCGTCGAATATCGCAACCTCTGCGAGGCTTCGACGTGTCGGGTCCGATCGCGATCGCCGACATCATGGCGCGCGTCGGACCTGGCGAGAGACGAAGTCGTTAAGGCTCTATCACTTCATCATCGAGACGTTCGAGATCACCATGTCGTGGTCGGACGCATCCGCGATGATGTCGACCGCGGGACCATCGATCGGTGCGCGATTGGTCGAGAACAGGATGTAGTCGATCTTCTTCGCCGCGGTGTCGTCGGGGTGCGCGGTCTCCTGGCCGGCGCGACCACTGCCGCTGCGGTTGTACTCGGTGAAGTCGCCGTTGCCACCGAGCGTACCGTCGTACAATCGGTCGAGCTCCACCGAATTCGGCTGCGCGTTGAAGTCACCGGCTAGGATCGCGAAGTGATTCTTCGCGCCGTCGAACCACTCGTCGCGCGCGATCCGCTTGATGGCGGTGGTCTGCTGCTCGCGGACCGTCGCGCCGTCGTACACGACCCCGGTGACCGGATCCTTCCAATCGCCGGAGATCAGGTGCACGGAGCAGAAGTGCACCGGCACGTTCGCCCGCTCGAACAGTAAGCACACGAGCTTGTTGCCGGGCGCGTTCTCGGGACCGGCGAGCGTGGCGTACGTCGTTGCGACCGCATCCGTGCCGCCGAGATAGATCGCGACGTCGTGGGGGAAGTCCTGTGTGCCATCGGGGAGGGGGCAGCCCACGACACTTCGCTTCTTGTTACTCGCGGCGTTGATCGCCCACTTGTTGCCGTAGGTGGCCCTGAGCCACGCCAGCTGATCGGGGCACACCTCCTGGAGCGCGACCGCGTGCGCGTCGATCGCGATCGCCTTGGCGAGCGTCTGCTGGAGCACCTCCATCCGCTTCTCGATGTTGTGGGAGACGATGCGGACCGGGGCGCTTTTCTTGCCCTCGATCAGCATGTCCTCGTCATCTGTTGCGTCGCCCACCATGCAGCCACCGAGCGCGGTCAGGGCGGGCAGGGCCACGAGCAGCATGGTTCGATACAGCATTCCGACTCCTCGTGCAGGAGGCGGGCCTGCTCGGAGGGGCCCGCAAGCCGCCGAATCCGCGCCGAAAATCCGGTCGCGGCTTCTCTCGCCGTGGGGATGCTCTCCGCACTGCACACGGATCACATCAACCGGGCACGACACGAACTGCGAGACTCTTTGGCTCGTAGATGCGCTTTCCGTCGACGTACAGCGAGCCCTCGGCGACCGCGAGCACGCCCCGGTCGTCGCGACGTATCTCGGTCAGCTCGATGTCGACAAGAAAGGTTTGGTGTTCGCCGTCTATCGCGGGAACGCTCGATCGGGATTCTCCGGGCTCGTACCGGCGGCCAAGGACGGCCGCTACGATCGCCTCGTGTACGCGCTCGGTGCCGTCCACGTGCTCATCACCCATGACACGCAGCGGGGGCTCTACGGCGTGAAAGGGAGCAAGCTCGAGAAGCTCATGAGTGCGACGGGTTCGACCGGGCGTGCGGCGGGCGACGCGAACGTGCTGTGGATCGAGAACGGCATCGAGCCACTGTGCTTCGATGGCAAGGCGTGGAACCAGGTCGCGCGCGTCTGGCACGACAAGACCAAGGCCTGACTGCCAGGGCGGCACGAGGGCCACTCGGTTGCACACGCACCGCGCGTTCGTTCACTATGGTGTGGTGCTGGCTCGTGTGCTCGCGTGCGGAGTGGTCGTCTCGGCGTGCGGCCGGATCGGGTTCGATCGCGAACCAGCTGGGAACGGCGATGCTGCGCCGATGGCGGATAGCTCACCCACGACCGATCCACTCAGCGCGCTCGATGATTCGTTCGATGGCAGCGGGCTTGAGCCCGACTGGTCCGTGCTGAATCCTAATAATTTCGGATTGGTCGTTGGAGGCGGAGTCCTGACGATCACCCCGACCGGTACCGGGTACTGGTTCAACGCGAGGCAGGGAGGGCTGGTCTACAAGGTCCTGACCGGCGACTTCATCGTGACCGCGGAGGTCTCGGTGGAGAACGTCGTGACGCCGGGAATCCCGACCACGTCAAACTGCCTGGGTCTGCTTCTGGCACGCGATCCGATCGCGCCGCCCCAGAACAACGTCTGGATCGGAGTTGGTTCGGTCACCAACCAGTGGTCGGTCGAGCCGAAGAGCACGGTCAACGGCGTCACCGATTATGTACGAACGGACTGGTCGCAGCGCGCGATCCTCAGGATCTGCCGCATCGGCACGAGCCTCCGGCTGCTCGCGGCCGAACCTGCAAGCGCCGTCTGGTCTCGCGACGTCGAATACATCCGCCCAGATCTACCGAGCACGCTGCAGGTCGGCATCGCCGCCGCGTGCAGCAATTCCCCCCTCGACCTGGTGGCGCGTTTCGAGGCGATCGCCTTTGCGACCCCGGCCGGTCCCGACGACTGCATCGGCCCGTGATCGCGTCGACCCGCTACGGCGCGATGAGTGCAACGATGTTGGGTGTGCGGAGCGACGGTCTCTACGTCAACCGAGAAGAAAATGGCACGACGGCGACGCCGCGCAACCGCTCCTTCATCCCGTCGGGTACCGAGCCCGAGGCGGGCGCAAGGAGGGTTCGTGTCATGGAGGCGAGC
>JAYUYE010000759.1:0-3469 GCA_043752985.1 Myxococcales bacterium | reverse complement strand
CCAGCCGATCAGCGCGCTGTTCCCTCGAAGGTCGCCGCCCCGAGGGGCACGCGATCGAACGTCCCGACCCACCTGCCGTCGACGAATGAATCCATCGTGCCGTTGCCATCGCGATCGACCGCGCGCGCCGCACCGGTGACCTCGAGGGCGATCGGCAGCCCATCGAGCGCCGGAAGTCCGTCGTAGATTCGCGCCGCCGCGCTCGTCAGGCCGACCGTGCACGCATCGGCGTACAGCCTCGCCGGGCCGAGACCGACCGCCTCCGCGATCAGCGCTCCGAGCCTGGTGCAATCGACGAGCGCGTGCAGCGCAGTGGCGAGGTCGCGCGCTCCGGGCACGACCGCCGGGATCACCTCCCGGTCGAGCCCGAGCCGGATCAGCGGGCCGTAGGCCACGCCCGCGGTGTGCGCCGCGATCACGAGGCCCTCACCGGCCACGATCGCACTCGTGGTGACGGTGACATCAGCGAGGCCGACATCCGCGAAGTACACGTCAGTCGTATCGAAGCGCAGGCCCTCGATCGTCCGGTACACACGGCCCAGTCGGTCGATCTCGACCTGCTCGAGCGTGACGATCCGCCGGGCCGTCCGGCCGAGTCCGTCGACCAGCGCGCGCACGCCGGGCACGAACCGCGGTGCGGTCGATGAGATCCTCGCGTTGACGTACGCCGCAAGGAACGGCGCCGCTTCACTCGCGAACGTCTTGATGTAGCCATCCGGGATCCGAGCGATCACGAGATCGATCAGATAGCGGCTTGGATCATCGGGACCGTCCGTCGCGGTCGCCAGCTCTGCCAGCACCTCGCTGACCGCAGCCGGCGGCGTCGCGAGCGTGATCGAGCTGCGGACGGCGAATCGCCCCGCTGGTTCGATCGGCACGGGCCTCACGCCCGCGTCTGGCGCCGGTTCGGCGTCGGTCCCGCACGCGGTGACAACTACGATCAGGAATGCGAGGCAATGATTCAGCATGCCGGGTGCGAGTGCAGCGGACATGCCGCCCTCACTCGTCCCGATCCTCGCGACATCACTCGTGGTCCCAAGCTCGCGTCCGACGGAATCGCCCGTGGACCGGACGCGGTGTCCGGTGGGCGGACGCGTACGATCCGGGCGTGATGCTGCGCAGCAGCTTCTGAACACCAACCGGCCCGGGACGGAAACAACCCCGGAAGACCGGTCTCACCTGCAGGTGAGCGCGAGCAAATGACCCTCGTTGTTCGGCAGCGAGTGCCCGAACACGACGTAGTCACCCCCTGCGAACGTCGACGTCGTGTTGACCCAGTTCTTCCCGCTGGCGTCGTCGATCGAGATCGAGAGGCGCACGTTCGACGTGTTGACGATCCCGAGCAGCGTCGCGGTCGCTTGACCGTGCTTGAGCTTGATCGCCTCGGCCTTCTTCTGCGTCAGCGGCTGGTTCACGCTGGTCAGCAGCGTGAACACGTTCCACGACGAGAACGGCGGCTTCTTGAACTTCTTCTTGAGCTTGGCGAGCGCGGGATCGAGCGCCGGAGCGGTACCCGAGCTCGCGCCGACCTCGAGGAAGTCGCAGCTGACGACCACGGGCGGCGTGGCCTGCTTCGGGGTCGGCTGGGCGTGCGCCGCGGGGATCGCGATCGCAAGCATCAGGACGGGCAGCCAACGGCAGGCGCTCATATGCCCTCCACTGTATCTGCAGGGGACACCCAGATCACGGTCGTGTGGCCATCTTCATCTTCGAGGTTGAGCACGGTTCCTTCACCCTCCGGCGTGTCGAGGGATTCGATCTCCGGCGCCACACGGAGCGCCGCTGGCTGCACATCGATCGCGCCGCGCTGGGGCGCACGGGTCGCGTCATCACCGGTGGTGCGCAGGAGAACTGCGAGCGCAGCGACGGCGCCGGCGCTGACGGCACCCGTGAACACGTGCCCGCGGTGGCGATCGAGCCAGCCGGTGACGGTTGCCCACAGTCCATGGTCGTGCGCCGGCGTGGCGATCTCCCGGTCGATCTTTCGCCAGATCGCATCGAAGCTGCGCTGGGGGACATCATCCGCCGCGAGCTCGAGGTGACTGCGCACGAGCTCGGTCAGCTGGCCGAGCGCGTCGGCCTTCGCGCGCGCATCGGGATCGCGCTCGAGGCGCGCATCGACGTCGGCCGCGTGGCGGGTGTCGAGCTCGCGGTCGGCGTGCTGCATCAGCTCGATATCATCGGGGGCAGCCATCAGCGGGTCCGCGCCGCGGGGGCGCGCTCCTTCGAGGCCGGATCGTCCGCCTCGTCGTCCTTGCCACCGGTCAGGTCCGCGACGAGCGCGGCCGACGGATTCTCGACCAGGTCGAGCAGGCGCTTCTGCATGTTGCGGCGGGCGTGGAATAGCCGGGACATGATCGTTCCCTTCGAGCAGTCCATGGCCTTTGCCATCTCCTCGTAGGAGAGCCCTTCGAGCTCCCGCATCACGAGGACCGAGCGGTGGTTCTCCGAGAGCGTGTCCAGCGCCTGGTCAATCCGACCGCGGATCTCCTTGTCCATCAGGGCGCGTCCCGGATTTCCCCCGAGGATTCGCGGCAGTAGCGACTCCTCGCCCCCGTCTTCGAGCTTGGACTCGTCGAGCTCGACGGGCTTGATCCGCCGATGCTTGCGGAGATGGTCGATGGCGAGGTTCATGACGATTCGGTACAGCCAGGTGTAGAAGCTCGAGTTGCCCTCGAACTTGTCCAGGTACTTGTGAGCCTTGATGAAAGCGTCCTGGACGACATCGAGCGCATCGTCCTGGTGGCGCACCACACCGAAGGCGAGGGCATAGGCCCGCCGGTGGTAGCGCTCGAACAACGTCCGAAACGCGTCGTGATCCCCCCGCTGAGCGGAAGAGACCAGATCGCGGTCGTCGATGTCCGTGCCATGCGCCTTCGTGGACGCACGTTGACCGTCGATATTCACCTTGGACGGCTTCGCCACGCTGCCGTCGCGGTTATAGCTCATGTGCTTGGGCGCGTGTCGCAGGACGTTGGTAGCGCTATGCTTCCATGGCCGCGTTCCGGGTCGATCTCGTGGCTTTACCTGACGTCATTCCTTTGTTTCTCGGTCGCGTTCGGGCGGTGCTCTACCGTCACGAAGCGAGGCGAGCCGCGCTGTTCGCGATCGCCGCGATCGGGGGTCTCGCGATCGTGGTCCCGCTGTTCGGCAACGTGGTCGCATCGAGCCGCGCGTCGGCCATGGCCCTGCTCGGGATCGCCGGCCTCGCCGCGGTGCTCGTCCTCGTCGGTGCCGTCATCATGGGCCTCGTCGTTCCGCGCAAGAAGTGGAGCCGCGATCGCGAGCTTGCCCGCTGGGTCGGCACCCGCCGCGCCGAAGTCGCGTCCGATCTGCTGTCGTCGGTCGAGCTCGCGGCTGCACCCGTTCGTCCCGGCGCACCGTCGACCGCGCTCGTCGATGCGTTGATCAAGGCGACGAGCGCCCGCCTCGAGGACGTCGAGCCGCGCTCGCTGTTGCCGCACGAGGA
>JAYUYE010000758.1:0-3469 GCA_043752985.1 Myxococcales bacterium | reverse complement strand
GAAGCGCGGCGCGCGCGTGGTGGTCACGGACGGCAAGCCCGCGGACAAGCTCGGCGATCAGATCGCGCAGCTCGCCGGCGTCCCCGTGCGGCTGTCGCTCGGCGGTCATGACCTCACGACGTATCTCGCCGCAGAGCTGATCGTGATGTCGCCCGGCGTACCATCGCTACCGGAGACGCGGGCCGCCGCGGCCGCCGGGATCCCGGTGATCGCCGAGATCGAGCTCGCCTATCGGTTCCTCCACCCCGGCGCGAAGCTGCTCGCGATCACCGGGACCAACGGCAAGTCGACGACGACCGCACTGACCGGCAAGCTGTGCGAGGCGTCAGGTCGCCCGACCTTCTGCGGCGGGAATCTCGGCAACATGCCGATGATCGATGTCGTCGATCACCCCGCGAACTCTGACGGTGGCCTGATCGTCGTCGAGGTCGCGGCGTTCATGCTCGAGAACTGCACGTCATTCCGACCGCACGTCGGTGTCCTCACCAACGTCACCGAGGATCACCTCGACCGGTTCATCACGATGGAGAGCTACGCCGAGGTCAAGGCGCGGATCTGGAAGTGGCAGCAGCCGGGCGACCTCGCGATCGCGAACGCTTCCGACGCGTGGGTGATGCGGGGCGCGCACGGCGTGGCGGCGGACCTCTACACGTTCGACTCACGTCCGGGCGCGACCGCCGAGCGGGGCGCGTTCGTCTCGGCGGACCGCAAGGAGCTCGTGCTCCGGATGCCCGCGGGCGAGGAGCGGTTCCCTGTCGACGATCTCGTGATCGTCGGCAACCACAACCTCGAGAACGCGATGTGCGCATACCTCGGCGCGCGTGGCGTTGGACTCTCGATCGAGGCGGTCCGCGCGGGCGCCCGCGCCTACCGTCCGCTACCGCATCGCATGGAGCTGGTGGGGTCGCTTGATCGTCTCGGGGGGAACATCCACTTCTACGACGACAGCAAGGGCACCAACGTCGCCTCCGTCGCTGCGTCGGTGCGCGGGTTCCCGCGCCCGCTCGTGTTGATCGCGGGCGGCGTCGACAAGGGCGGTACGTACGAGCCGATGCTCGAGGCTCTCGACGGCGTGTGCAAGGGCATCGTGCTGATCGGAAAAGCGACCCCGCTGATCCGCGAAGCCGCAGCCGCGCATCGTGCGAGCTACCCCGTCATCGACGCCACGGATATGCACGACGCCGTGCGGCGCGCGACCGAGTTGTGCGGTCACGGTGATGCGGTCGTGCTGTCACCCGCATGCGCGAGCTACGACATGTTTCAGAACTTTGGTCACCGCGGTCGCGTGTTTCGCGAGGCGGTCTCCGCCGTCGGTGCGAAACGCCTCGACGGGTGACAACGGCTCCAGAGCGCGAGCGCCCGTGCGCCGCCGCCCATGGACGAAGCGAGCTTGATCAGCGGCGATAGAAGTAACCGCCGCCGCCAACCAGCAGGAACACGAGCAGAAGGACGACGATCCAGGCAGTGGTAGACATGGTGGGTTTCTCTCCTTGGACCGGAGGAGAAGCAATCGACGTGCCCTGCCGTCTGCGAGGAGCTCGCACCTCGCGCACCGCCCGACTTGCGCAGGCTTCGTCCCAGGATCGCGAGGTCCTCCTCGACATCCACCGCAGGTTCGACGGAGAGACTGCCCTGGATGCGGAGGTCCTACATCCAGGCAGCCTGACGCTCGGAGATCCCGTGTCATTACTGCCGGGCTGAAAACTGGCCCGGATCGCCTGGGATAACGAGGATGATCGGATGGCCGCCCTGCCCGCGACCGCGCAGCTCGTCGCGATTCAACATCCGAGCGCGACGTTGCCGGAGCGCGCGTTCGATCTGTGGCTCTTCGCCGCGGTCCTCGGCCTGCTCGGCATCGGTACGATCGCGATCTACTCGTCGACTGCCGCCGATGGGCTGACGCGGTTGAACGACGCGTACTTCTATCTCGAGCGGCAGATCGCCTTCGTGATCGTCGGCGGGTTCTCGATGTGGGTCGGCGCTCGGATGGACTATCGCAAGCTTCGCCAGTTCACCTATCCGCTGCTGATGCTGGCGATGTTGTTGCTCGCCGCCACGTTGTTCGCGCCCTCCCGCAACGGCGCGACGCGGTGGATTCCGCTCGGACCGTTCACGTTCCAGCCGGTCGAGATCGCGAAGCTCGCCCTCGTGACGTACCTAGCGTACTCGCTCGGTCGCAAGGCCGACCGCGTGAGGACGTTCACGGTTGGCTTCGTGCCGCACCTGATCGTGTGCGGCGCGATGATGGTGTTGCTGCTCAAGCAGCCCGACCTCGGGTCGTCGGTCGTGCTCGGTGCCACGACGCTCGGCATGCTGTTCATGGCCGGCACGCGCGTCTCGTACATCATGCTCGCGGTGCTCGCATCCGCGCCCGTCGCGTACCACCTCGTCGTCGGCACGCCGTGGCGAATGCAGCGGTTCCTCGCGTACTTCAACCCCGAGGCGTACGCGAGCACCGAGGCGTATCAGTTCCTCCAGGCTCGGCTCGCGATGGGCTCGGGCGGTGTGCTCGGCGCGGGTCTCGGCAACGGGCACCAATCGCTGGGCTACATGCCCGAAGGGCACAACGACTTCATCCTCGCGCCGATCGGCGAGGAGATGGGCTACGTCGGCGTCACGGCCGTGCTGATCCTGTTCGGGATCCTGGTGTGGCGCGGCATCCGCGCGGCGCTCGGAGCGCGTGACGTGTTCGGTGGCTACCTGGCGTTTGGTGTCACGCTGCTGTTCGCGGTGCAGGTGATCTTCAACGTCGGTGTCGTGCTCGGCGTGGTGCCGAACAAGGGCATCACGCTCCCGCTCGTCAGCTACGGCGGCAGCTCGCTGATCGTGACGATGTTCCTCGTCGGACTTCTTCTCAACGTGGGTCGACGACCCGAAAAGAAGACGGTCACGGCGGAACAACAGCGCGAGCTCGCGCGTCGTAAGCGAGTGCGCGTGCGTGTCGTATGCGCCTCCTGATCGCAGGAGGTGGCACCGGTGGCCACCTGTTCCCAGGGGTCGCAGTCGCCGAGGAGCTGCGGGCGCAGGAGCCTGATGCGGCGGTTCGGTTCGTCGGGACGAAGCGCGGCATCGAGGCGCGCGTGCTGCCCGACCTCGGCTGGGAGCTCGAGCTGATCGAGGTCTCCGGGCTCAAGACCGTTGGCGCACTCGGCGCGGTCCGCGGCCTGCTCCGGTTGCCGAAGGCGCTTTGGCAGGCGCGCAGGGCGATCAAGAAGTTCAAGCCCGATGCCGTGATCGGCGTCGGCGGCTACGCGTCGGGACCTGTGGTGTTGATGGCGAAGCTCGCGCGGATCCCGACGGCGATCTGCGAGCAGAACTCGATCCCGGGGTTGACCAACAAGATCCTGGGCAAGCTCGTCCGCGCGGTGTTTCTGTCGTTCGAGGAGAGCCGGCGCTTCTTCAAGCCGAACAAGATCGTGATGAGCGGCAATCCCGTGCGCCGCGAGTTGCTCGCGAAGCTCCTGACCTC
>JAYUYE010000757.1:0-3470 GCA_043752985.1 Myxococcales bacterium | reverse complement strand
GGCAGCCCGTGACGACCAGCTTGCCGCCCTTGGCCTTGTACTGCGCCATCTCGAGGATCGTGTCGACGCTCTCCTCTTTCGCCGCATCGATGAACGCGCACGTGTTCACGACGATCACGTCCGCGCCCTCGGGAGCGGTCACGAGCTGGTGGCCCGCCGCCTCGACCTGACCGAGCATGAGCTCGGTGTCGACCTGGTTCTTCGGGCAACCAAGGGAGACGAAGTAGATGCGCTGACCGGCCATGAAGAGCGAGGGAGTCTGGTCTGCCATCCGGACGGAGTCAACGTCGAATACGGAGCCGAAACCCCAAGCAGTTCAAGTTACCTGGCTGCGGTCAGCGACATCACTCTCGGCGCGAACGCGCAGCCGGGCGAAAGCGAGGATCACCAGGCCGCCGATGCCGACGCCGCCGCACAGGAGCATGACGTCGGCTTGGCCGTAGAGGCCGACCAGCGGCGCAAACAGGCCCATCGCCGCGCGCCGCGCCATCGAATCGACGGAGAGGACGGCCGCGCGCCGGCGCGAGTCCGAGATCTCGGCGTTGAGCAGCGGCTTGGTCAGCGGCGAGTAGATGCCGTTCGCGATCGCCTGGACGACGAGCAGCGCGAACATCCACGGTCCGCGACCCGCGCCGGCGAGGCCGACGAACGTCACCGCGAGGACCGCGAGCACCGCCCACAGCATCACCTCGTCGCCGAACCTGCGACGCAGGCGGTAGGTTCGGTACGCGACGAGCGATGCGATCACATAGACGCCGGCGAACAACAGGCCAATCGAGACCGGGCCGAGCCCGCGCTCCTCGAGGTACGGCTGATAGAGGTAGACCGTCGCGCGGAGCAGCACGAACACGACCGCTGAGTAGCCGACGATCCAGGCGAGCCGCGGGTTACGCGTGACCTCGCCGAGCGCGGCCGCGACCTGGCTGCCCCACGAGCGCATGACCATGCTCGCGGGAATCCGCTGGTCAGCGACAGGACGATCGTCATGGAGCTGCGATGCGACGACCGCGGCGATTGCCGCGACGCCCGCCGTGACGAGGTACGGCAGCGCGAGGTCGATTCGCGCGAGCATGCCGCCACCCGCGAACGCGACCGCGCTGCCCATCAGGTGCCATGCACTGGCCGTCGACTCGACGCGGTCATACTCGTGCACACGGTCGTGCTCGCGAAGGAAGTCGAACAGGTAGGCGGAGTCGGCACCCGAGCACAGCGCGATCGACAGCGCGCCGAGAGACTCCGCGACCGCGAACGTCGCGAACGAATGCGCCTGCGTTGCGAGGAGGCACGACGCGACCATCGCGAGCGCACCGAGCATCATCGAGCGCCGGCGCCCGACCCGATCCGCGAACACGCCCGTCGGGACCTCGACGGCGATCACCACGGCGCTGAAGATGCCGCCGAGAAGCAGGCTCTCGAAGAACGTCAGCCCTCGCGAGACCTGGAACAGCATGAAGATCGGGACGTAGAGGTAGGACGTCGCGAGCAGGCGGAACACGTAGAACAGCCGGAGCTTTCGCCTGATCGCACTCTCGGTCACGGGCGCTCCGACCAGCTGGCCTCTCCCGCGATGAGGAGGATTGCCTCGGCGACCTGGACTTGCTCCGTGTCCTTGAGGCTGCCGAGCGCTCCGAGCAGTGCACCCAGGTAGGGCGTCGCATCGAAGGTCGGCTCGAGCACGCGCAGCGAACGGGCGGCATCGACGCGCAGCGAAGGGATCGCGAGCTGCTCGACGAGGAGCGGCTTCGCAGCCGGGTCGTGGAGCTTCGCGAGCGCATGCGCAGCGAACGCGTTGAACCGCGGATCGTCGAGGAGCTTGTGGAGATCGGGGATCACGTCGGTCCGGCCGGCGAAGCCAAGAGCGATCGTTGCACGGGCGCGGTCGTCGGGCGAAATCTTGGCATCGGTCGCCTCGGGTCCGCTCCGCAGCTGGTCGAGGACCGCGACCGCGCTCGGGTCGGCGAGGTACGCCAGCGCCTCGGCGGCACCGAGCCGGAGCTGGGTGACTCCAAGGTAGGGAGCGAGGCCCTGCGCCGCGCGCCCATCGCCGAGCAGTGCGAGCGAGCGACCGGCGGCCGCCTTGATGTCGCGCCGTGCCGAGCCGAGTCCCGCGACGAGTGCCGACCGCCCGCGCTTGTCACCGGCGCGCGCGAGGGCGTACGCGATATCGAGCTTGATGATGTCGCTGGTCTCCTTGGCGAGCGCGCTCGCGAGCAGCTCGAGCGCCTTCGGATCACCGGTGCGCGACAGAGCGGCCGCCGCAACCCGCTGGACGCGCGGGGACTGCGACAGAAGGTTGGTCTCGAGCACCGCGCGCGCCTTCGCAACGGACTCCGCGGCGCCCGGCGGCGGTGGCAGTGCAGGCTGCACGACGGGCGGCGGCACCGGCGCGATCGGCTCCGTGCTGCCGCTGCCCTGCCTCGACGCCGAGACGTCGCCGTTCGCGAACAGGTACTTGTATGCGAGCAGCGCGCCGGCCCCGCCGACGACGAGGACGAGCACGATGACGAGGGGTGCCTTCGGGCGCGGCGCGATCGGCAGCGGCGTCGGCGCCCTGTCCCGCTTGCGGTCGAGCGCGTGCATCGCGGCGAGGTCGACGCCGACCTTCGGGCTGCCCTTCGAGTCGCGATCGCCGTCATCGTCGATCGTCGGACCGCTGGCGAGCGTGGCGACCTGCGGGCGTGGGATCGCCGTGGGCTTGGTCTCGCCGGCTTGCTCGCAGACGGCACTGCAGTACGCGACAACCTTGCCGTCACGCACCTTCACATGTCGGGAGCGCAGCGGGTCGACGGGCTTGTTGCAGGTCGGACAGCTCGTGTTCATGGGAGTGCGAGAACCGCGTCCTCACCGTGCTGCTCGATCAGCTGATCGATGTAGCGCAGCAAGTTATCTCGGCGAACGAGGATCGCACGCATCTCCTGAGGATGGAGGAGCGGTGCCAGGCGATGTGCTTCAGCGTCCGGAACCGTGAGCGCTGTCTCGATTTGCTCGAGCGTCAGCGTCCGCAGCCGCGCCACGAGGGTCTTCGGGAACACCTGGATTCGCCTCATCGCGAGCAAGTTCGAGTGATGCCCGAACGCGAGGTTCGAGAACGACATCGTGTTGTCCATGAAGAACAGCGTCTGGCCATCCGGGGACATCACGGTGTTCGAACCCGTCCACCGATCCGGGTTGTCGATCAACACGTCGAACAGGACGAGCGCGCTGATCTGCTCGACCAGCGGCCGCACCTCGGCGGGAATCGTCGCGCCGATCTGCAGGTACGAAGTCCACACGACCTTGCCGGCCTTCTCGTCGATCCGATGCGCCCCGACCTTCGCGAGCTTGATCTCGGGGACCCACCACGACAGCTCGCCATGGACCACGCCACCGCGGATGATCGCCTCGTCGCGCAGGCGCTCGCCGATGAACCGCCGATGACTCGGCTCGGCGGCGGCGATCAGGTCGGCCACTGGAATCGTGACCGGCTTGGC
>JAYUYE010000756.1:0-3474 GCA_043752985.1 Myxococcales bacterium | reverse complement strand
GGGCTCGACTGCATCGGGGGCGGGGGAGTCCTTCGGCACCTGGCCCGTGGGCGGGCCGCCAACCTCCGTGAACCGGTCCTTGTCCTGGCTGGCCTCGTAGAGCTTGTGCATGTCGGTGTCACCCGGCATCGCCGGCACCTGCTCCGAGTTGCGACGTGCGCGAGGCGCGGCGACCTTCGTGTTGTCGACTTCTTCGAGCTGCGCGAGCCCATCCGCGCCGAGCTTGCGGAACAGGCCCGTCGAGTGCTCGCTCCTCTCCGACGTCTGGGTGGTCGAGGACTTGCCGTCGGTGATCGCGGTGCGCCGCGCGTTGGTCGGCGGGTTGTCGTAGAGCTGCTTGCGGATCACGTCATCGAGCGCGCCGCGGCCCGACACGCGCTTCGCCGGGATCACGGTCGCGAGCGCCTCGGCGACATCGAGCGCGGTCGCCATGATCGACGACTCGTACGACAGCTCGATCAACGAGCGCAGCACGGTCGCCGGGCGGCTCGGTCGATCGATCGGCTTGCGCGCGAGGGCGGCACCCATGACGTCATCGAGGCGCGACGGCAGGCCGGGACGTAGCGACGCCATCTTCGGGATCGGCATCAGCTCGATGTTCTTCGCGATGTCCTCGGCCTCCTCGCCGGGGAACAGCTTGTTTCCGGTGAACAGCTCGAAGATCACGCTCGCAGCGCTGAACAGATCGCTGCGCGTATCGAGCGTGTCGCCGCGCGCCTGCTCGGGCGACATGTAGCGCCACTTGCCCATCACCTTGCGCGGGCCGGGTCCACCACCGCGATGCGGTTGCGCGGCGACCGCGATCCCGAAGTCGGCGATCTTCACCTCGCCGGCGCGCGAGATCAGGATGTTCGACGGCGAGACATCGCGGTGCACGACGTTGTGCCCGTGCGCGAAGTCGAGGGCGCGAATGATCTCGATCGCGATGTGGAACGCTGCGGGCAGCGGCACCGGCCGACCCTCGTCCTTGAACTTGCGGAGCATCGCCGCGAGGTCGAGCCCGTCGACGTACTCCATGGCGATGAACAGCGACTCGCCGATCCGGCCGAAATCGAACACCTGGACGATGTTCGCGTGGGACAGCCGCACCGCGACCTTGGCCTCCGCGATGAACCGCGCGGCGAACTCGGGGTCCTTGGCGAGCTCCGGAAGGATCCGTTTGATCGCGAGCGTCTTCTCGAAGCCGTGCGCGCCGTAGGCTTTCGCGAGGAACACCTCGGCCATGCCGCCGACCGCAATACGGTCCAGCACGTCATAGCGTTCGAGTGATTTGAGGACCGGCTCTTCCATTTACGTGGCCCGGGCCACACCGCCGCCGCCGCCGCCTACCTGTGGCACCGTGACGGGCATGGGCCGCACCCGCAAGGTGGGCGTATACTAGTGGAATGTGGCCCGTCGTGGCGGCCTTCCGGGCGTTCGTCTGCGCTGTCCTGCTCCTCCTGGCAGCGGGCACGCGGGCGCATGCCGATCGCCGCCCCGTCGCGGTGGTCGATCTGGCCAACGAGCAGGCGACCCGCGACCTCGCGGCAGAGCTCAAGGCCACCCTCGAGCTTCAGCCGGATCTCCGCCCACTCCCCAGCTCGACCGACGACGCTGCCCTCACCGAGAAGCTCGATGATCCGGATGCCGATCGGATCGCCCGCGCCGTGGAGGCCCGGACCAAGGCCGAGGCCCAGATCTTCGCCCTCGACTACCGGGCAGCGATCGCCGAGGCGCGCGACGGTCAAAACGAGCTGTTGTTCGTGACCCCGTCGCGCGCGGTCAAGCCGTACTCCGATCTGGCCTACGTGCTCGGGGTCGCCCTGTTCCATGACCAGCGCCTCGCGGATGCCAGGACCGCGTTCGCGCATGCCTACCGGCTCGATTCCTCGCGCGTTCTCGAGGCCGGCCGGGTGCTCCCCGAGATCGTCCAGGCGTACGCCGACGCCAAGGCAGCCCCGACGGGTCAGGGGATGATCGAGGTCACCGGGATGGGGAACGTGTGGATCGACGGCACCGAGGTCGGTCTCGCACCAGGAACTTTCTCTACCTCCGAGGGCGAGCACGTCGTGTGGCGGACCGGAATCGATCGCGAGACCCGCGGCCTCCGCGTCGCGGTGGTCGCCTCGAAGACCTCGCTCGCCGACATCCCGAACGTCGAGGCCACGCGGCGGGTCAAGGTCCAGCGCGCCCGCGAGCTGCTCTCGCGCGCGCCTGATCCGAGTGCGCGGTCGGCAGCCATGCAGCGGCTCGCCGATCTCGTCGGCGTCAAGGACGCGGTGATGCTCTCGATGACGAACAGCCGGGTGATCATTCAGACCTGGCACGATGGCCCGGGCGACCTGATCCGTGGGTTCTCCGCGCTGCGCGAGCGGGGCACTGACAAGGTCGACGTCCTGCTGCTCCCCCTCGCTCCGGCGAAGAAGCCGATCGAGAAGGAGCCGGAGCCGGTGAGGATTCCGATCGTCGAGAAGACGTTCTTCGAGCGGCGGCCCGTCCAGCTGGGTCTTGCACTCACGGTCGCCGCGGTGATCGTGGCGGGAGTGCTGTGGGCGACCCGGGATCCGGGCACCTTCATGATCGATGGTCTTGACGTCGCCGGGTTGACTCGATGAAGTGCCTGCTCCCTCTCCTGATCGCGCTCGCGGCGTGCGAGACGCCGTCGCCGTCGTTGCGGATCCGGATCACGGGTGGACCGACGCAGTCGTGCGACACGGTCAGCTGTGCCCAAGTCCCGCTCGCGTGCAAGACCTGGGTCGGAATCCGGATCATCGACCCGGCGGATCCAATGACGCCGTTCCTCTCCCAGTGCCAGACGATCCAGAACGGAACGGACGACCTGTGTGCGATCGCGCGTTTTGAGCTCGAGCCGGTCCCGCTTCCGATCGACGATCTCGAGATCCAGGTCGCCCTGTTCCCGGCGAGCATGATCACCAAGGACCCGATCACCAACGAGGACGTGTGCCCGTCGAACGTCGAATACGACGCGGTCAACGGCTTCCCGATCGAGGGCGACACCGCGCCTGCAATCGGTGGGCGCGGGTACTACCGGCCGGGCGACGAGGTCATCACCGTGACACTCGGCTGCACGAACCTCGATCTGGTCAACGACCCGGTCTGCGAGGGACGGGCAAACGTCCGCGTTTCGGCAACCGTCACCGACTTCGATGGTGGCTTCGTGATCGACCCGGATCGGCTCGGCGTCTCGGTCGGTGCACCGAGGAGCAAGGTCGCTGGAGGGTACGAGCTCAATCCGGGCGACATCACCGCACTCGAGCGCACCCCAGCGGTGATTCCGCCCGCATGGCGAATCAGTCTCGACGCCATGTTCACCTCGTACGCGTGCCTCGCAGTGCTCGAGGATATCGCGCGGAGCACGACGGCGCTGACCTGCACGGCCGCGACCGTGACCGATGACGAGCTCGATTTTCAGGGCATCCGGTTGTCGCGCGATTCGCTCGAACAGATCTTTGCCGCGTTGTCGTTGGCCCAGCT
>JAYUYE010000755.1:0-3476 GCA_043752985.1 Myxococcales bacterium | reverse complement strand
AAGATCCTCTCGGAGAAGCACAGGGACAGCCCGGAGCTGCGCGCGCGGTTCGTCCGCGAGGGCCGCGCGGTCGCGGCGATCAGTCATCCCAACGTCGTGCAGGTGTTCGCGACCGGCACGTTCGACGAGCGTCCGTACATCGCGATGGAGCTGCTCGACGGTACCGACCTGGGATCGATCGTCGAGAAGAAGGGCCCGCTCGATTCGCTGACCGCGGCGCTCGCGATCCTCGATGCCGCGCACGGTCTCGCCGCCGCATCGAAGGCCGGACTGATCCACCGCGACGTCAAGCCGTCGAACCTCGTGCGGTTGACCGATGGCCGCGTCAAGGTCACCGACTTCGGGCTCGCAAAGCCGATGGATCCCGGATCCGAGCCCGCGCTGACCGCGATGGGCGTCGTCGTCGGCACGCCCGATTACATTGCGCCCGAACAGGCGCGCGGCGAGCCGATCGACGAGCGCGTCGACATCTACGCGCTCGGCGGCACGCTGTACTTCCTGCTCACTGGCATCCCGCCGTTCCGCACGGGCAAGCCCGCCGAGGACAAGTACCTCAAGGTCGTCGCGCGCCACCTGCGCAACCCGCCGCCGGATGCGCAGCAGGCGAACCCCGCATGCGATCGCGAGCTGTCGGAGCTCGTGCGGACGATGATGGGCAAGAAGCCCGCGGAGCGCCCGAACTACGACGACCTCGTCAATCAGCTCGGCATGGTGATCGCGCGGCTCGATCCGAACGCGGTCCCGATGCTGATGTCGGCGTCACGCGATCGCAGCCGGCCGTTCACGCTGCCCCCCGGAAACGCCGCAAGTCGCGACGAGTCCGCGACTGTCAGCGACGGTGGGATGTCGGCCCGACCGCCGCGCGCGTTTCCCGGCTGGCTCGTGCTCGTCACGCTCCTCTCGATCGCAGCATTCGCCACCGGACTCGGGGTCTATCTCCGCAAGAGCGACACGGCGGCTGCCGGTGGAGGAAGTGCCTCCCAGGTGGCTGTGGCGGACGCCGCGACGGGATCGTCGAGCGGCGCGCCCGCCGATGCCGCGGGCATGCCGGTCCCCGCCGGCATGCTGCTGGTGAAGAAGAAGGACGGCGCGCCGTGGTTCTACGTCGACGCGCAGCCGACGCGCGTCGCCGAGTATCGCAAGGTGTTCGCGAAGCACGAGCAGGACGGCAAGCCCGAGGAAGCGGTCGCCAACCTGTCGTACACCGAGGCCAAGTCGTACGCCTTGACGCGCGGTGCCCGCCTCCTGACCACCGACGAGTGGGACGCCGCGGCGGTGACCGCCGGGTTCGTCGTCGAGGACGGAACCTTCGAGTGGGTCGACTCGCCCGACGAGAAGAAGCGGATCGTTCGCCACCACGGGAAGACCGCGACGCGCCCGGATCAGAAGCAGAAGGACGTCACGTTCCGCACGGCCCGCAATCCCTAGCTATTTCGCTTCGGTATATAGTTCCAAGTGATGTCAGACGTCGATCGCCTGGTCGAGATCATCGCCGAGCGCGTGAAGGAGCGACTCTCCTCGCAGCCGACGTCCACTGCCAAGCTCGCCCTGATTCCCCGCGACCGCGGCGAGTGTAACGACGACTCCGCGCCGGGCGAGGACTGCGCCGGGTGCGGCGCGTGCGTCGTCCGCCGGCCGTGGTCGGTACGAGCGATGGAAGGCTCGGGGGCGATGCGGATCGGCGCGCCGGCCGGCATCGGCACGGTGCCCGGCGACCTCGCGAAGCTTATCGATCACACGATGCTCAAGCCCGAGGCCACGCGCGACGAGATCGTCAAGCTGTGCGAGGAAGCGCGCAAGCATCGGTTCGCCTCCGTGTGCGTCAACACGACGTGGGTCCCGCTGTGCAAGTCGCTGCTCGCCGGCACCGACGTGATGGTGTGCTGCGTCGTCGGCTTCCCGCTCGGTGCGATGAGCCCGAACGCCAAGGCCTACGAGGCCCGCGAGGCCGTGCGGCAGGGCGCGAAGGAGGTCGACATGGTGATCAACATCGGCGCGCTCAAGTCGGGCGACTACGAGACCGTGTTCGAGGACATCTGCAAGGTCGTCAAGTCGTCGGTGCCCGCGGGCGTCAAGGTGATCCTCGAGACCAGTGCGCTCGACACCGAGCAGAAGATCATCGGCTGCACGCTGTCCAAGCTCGCCGGCGCCGCGTTCGTCAAGACCTCGACCGGCTTCGGCAAGGGCGGCGCCACCGTCGAGGACGTCGCGCTGATGCGCAAGATCGTCGGCGGCGACGTCGGCGTCAAAGCGTCCGGTGGCGTGCGTACGGCCGAGGACGTCCTCAAGATGGCGCAGGCCGGTGCGAACCGGGTCGGTGCATCGGCGTCGGTCGCCATTGTCACGGGCACGGCTGACGGGAAGGCGAAGGGCTACTGAGTGCTCCCGGTCCAGCTGATCCGCAAGAAGCGTGACGGCGGCGCGCTCAGCGACGACGAGATTCGCGCGTTCATCGGCGCGGTGACCGACAGCTCGATCCCCGACTACCAGGTCGCGGCGATGCTGATGGCGATCTTCTTCAACGGTCTCGATGACCGCGAGCTCGCGACCTGGGCCGATGCGATGACGCGCTCCGGAGACGTCATCGATCTGTCCGCGATCAAGCGCGCGAAGGTCGACAAGCACTCGACCGGCGGTGTCGGCGACAAGATCTCGATCCCGCTCGCCCCTGCCGTCGCCGCATGTGGCGTCGCGGTGCCGATGGTGTCGGGCCGTGGCCTCGGCCACACCGGTGGCACGCTCGACAAGCTCGAGTCGATTCCCGGCTTCAAGGTGGACCTCCCGGTCGAGACGTTCGCGAAGCTCGTCGACACGCTCGGCGTGTGTCTGATCGGACAGACCGCGCGGATCGCTCCGGCGGACAAGCGGCTCTATGCGCTGCGCGACGTCACGGCGACGGTGGAGTCGCTGCCGCTGATCGCGTCGTCGATCATGTCGAAGAAGCTCGCCGAGGGGATCGACGGGCTCGTGCTCGACTGCAAGGTCGGCAACGGCGCCTTCATGAAGACGATCGAGAACGCGCGGAAGCTGTGCGCGCTGATGAAGGCAATCGGCGAGCGCGCCGGCAAGCGGATCACCTGCGTGCTGACTGACATGGATGCGCCGATCGGGCGCACGATCGGTAACTCCCTCGAGATTCGCGAGTCGATCGAGGTGCTGCGCGGCGGCGGCCCGACCGACACTCGCGAGCTGACGCACGTGCTCGGCGCCGAGATGCTCGTGCTCGGCGGCGTCGCCAAGAATCCCTCCGAAGGCCGCGCGATGATCGAGAAGGTCCTCGGCGATGGCAGCGCGCTCGAGGTGTTCCGCAAGGTCGTCGAGGCCCAAGGCGGTGACCCGAAGGTCTGCGACTCGCCGGGCAGCGTGCTGCCAAAGGCCGGATCGCGCGACGAGCTCGGCCTGCGCGCCGGGCGAATCGTTGCGATCGACAGCGAGGCGCTCGGGATCGCGGCGCTCGTCCTCGGTGCCGGCCGGCG
>JAYUYE010000754.1:0-8529 GCA_043752985.1 Myxococcales bacterium | reverse complement strand
ACTTGGCGACGATGTAACCGTCGCTCTTGAGCAGCTCTGCGGTCAAAACTGCGCCACCCGCTGCACCACGTACGGTGTTGTGTGACAGCGCGACAAATCGCCAGTCGAACATCGCGTCCGGACGGAGGCGGCCGATCGAGATTGCCTGGCCGTTCCCGGCGTCGCGGTCGAGCCGCGTCTGAGGGCGTGTGTCGTCCTCGAAGTACTGCAGGAACGGGGAGGGCGCGCTCGGGAGCGAGAGCTGCTGGGGCCGACCTCGGAATTCCTTCCACGCCGACAGGATCTGCTCCTTCGACGGCTTGGTCTCGAACGCAACGAATACCGCCGCCATGTGGCCATCCGAGACCGGGACGCGGAGGCACTGCGCCGTGATCACCGGTGTGGTCGCGGTGACGATCTTCCCGTCCTCAAGCTTGCCCCAGATCTTCAGCGGCTCCTGCTCGCTCTTCTCTTCCTCGCCCTTGATGAACGGGATCACGTTATCGACCATCTCCGGCCAGCTCTCGAACGTCTTGCCGGCTCCGGAGATCGCCTGGTACGTGCAGACCGCGATCTTGGTCGGCCCGAACGCGCGCAGCGGATGAATCGCCGGCACGTAGCTCTGGATCGAGCAGTTCGGCTTGACCGCCACGAACCCGCGCTTCGTGCCGTAGCGCTTGCGCTGCGCCTCGATCACGCTCGCGTGGTCCGCATTGATCTCGGGGATCATCATCGGCACATCGGCCGTCCACCGGTGCGCCGAGTTGTTCGAGATCACGGGCGTCTCGGCCCTGGCGTAGTCGTCCTCGAGCTTGGCGGTCGCGGCCTTGTCCATGTCGACCGCGCTGAACACGAAGTCACACTGGCTCGCCACCTGCTCGATGTTCGAGGCGTCGACCACGGTCAGCGTTGCAGTCGCCGCGGGGACCGGCGTCGCCAGCGTCCAGCGTCCTGCGACGGCTGCCTCGTACGATTTGCCGGCCGAGCTCGGACTCGCTGCGACGACGGTCACCTCGAACCACGGGTGGTTCTCGAGGAGGGAAACGAACCGCTGGCCGACCATTCCGGTCGCACCGACGATGCCAACCTTGAGCTTGTTTGCCATGACCGCTGCGAATCTAGCAAATGTGGTGATAAGTACAGCACCGATGCCGCTGCTCGATGGTCTACGTGTCGTCCTGTCGAAGATCCATGGCTACGGCGTCGTCACGACGCGGCCGTTCAAGGCAGGGGAGCTCGTGATCTACGGAGACGGCGTCCTCTACACCGCCGACGCCGAGTTCGACGACACCTACGCTCTGATCCTCCCCGGCGAAGATTCCGGCCGGGGCGATCCGCTGTTCTGGGACCTCGCCGACCAGACGCGCTGGTTCAATCACTCGTGTGACCCGAACTGCGAGGTCGCCTCGAAGTGGGACCACGAGGCCAACACCATGCGCGCCTGGTGGGTGGCTCTCCGCGACATCCCCGTCGGCGAGGAGATCACATACGACTACGCGTTCACCGCAGAGGTCGCCGAAGCTTGCGCGTGTGGCTCGCCGATCTGCCGCGGCCTGATCGTCGACGACGACCCGGAGAACCTCGCGCAGCTGCCCGACCACCTGCGCCCGCTCCTCAAGATAGCGTCGCCGCGCGCGGCGTCATGAGCACGCGGATCGGGATCCTGACCGGCGGTGGTGACTGCCCGGGCCTCAACGGCGTCATCCGCGCGGTGACCCTGCACGCCCGCCAGACCTACGGCTGGGAGGTCGTCGGCATCCGCAACGGCTTCGAGGGTGTCTACGAGGAGGAGTACGTCGACCTCAACGTCTCCGTGGTCCAGCACCTCCTCCCGCGCGGCGGCACGATGCTCGGCTCGTCGAACCGGGCCAATCCGTTCGCGTACCCGGTCAAGCTCCCGGACGGCCGCGTCGAGATCCATGACGTCTCAGCGCGCTGCCTCGCGAACCTCGCCAAGCTCGACCTCCACGGCCTGATCGTCGTCGGAGGCGACGGCACGATGTCGTTCTCGCAGAAGTTCATCCAGCGCGGTGCCGCCCGGATCGTCGGCGTGCCCAAGACGATCGACAACGATCTTGAAGCCACGGACTACACCGTAGGATTCCAGACCGCTGTCGAGGTGGTCGTCGAGGCAATCGAGCGTCTCCACACCACGGCGGAGAGCCACGAGCGGATCATGGTCGTCGAGGTCATGGGCCGCTACGCCGGCTGGATCGCACTGACCTCCGCGCTCGCCGGTGGCGCCCATGTCTGCCTGATCCCGGAGATCGACTATGACCTCGATCGCGTGCTCGAGGCGTTTCATCGTCGCCATGGCCGCGGCGTCAGCTACTCGATCGTCGTCGTCGCCGAGGGCGCGAAGCAAAAAGGCTCGGGGCACTCCGTCGTCACGGCCGCCGATCCCACCAAGCAAGAAAAGCTCGGCGGCGCGGGTCAGCGGATCGCCGACATGATCACGGCGAAGACCGAGTACGAGGTCCGCACGACCGTGCTCGGCCACATCCAGCGCGGTGGCGCTCCGTGCGCATTCGATCGCGAGCTCGCGACGCGGTTCGGCGTCAAGGCGGTCGAGCTGATCGCCGAGGGCAAGTTCGGTCACGTCACCGCCATGGAGCACGGCAAGATCGTCGCCAAGCCGATCGAAAAAGCCGTCAAGAAGCTCAAGCTCGTCGACCCCTCGGGCGAGCTCGTTCGCACGGCCAAGGGCGTCGGTATCGAGCTCGGCGGCTAGCCGCGCGGACGGCGATCGTGCCCGGTGGTGTCGCAGCCGCAGCGGGAAGTCTGGACGACGTCGTCGCGGATCCACCGCGGTGTGCGAAGGTTGCGCCATGTCCGACCTCGTCGACCGGCCCGGTGCAAGCCCGATCATCGGAGCCTGGGATCACCCGCTCGTCGACCCCAATCTCGAGGACGCCCAGATCGTCCATTTGCTCGATCGGTTCGCCGGCATGCCTGGCATCGGCCGCGCCGAGAGCGCCTACCGCCAGAAGTTCCGGCTCAAGAGCTGGCAGTACATGACGGCGGTCACCGACGACCTGTTCATCGCGTTCGCCGTCGGCACCGCTGGATTCGCGAGCAACGGCTTCGTCTACGCGGCGCAGCTCCCGGCAGGTGAGGTCCACAAACGGTTCGCGATCACGCCGCTGATGGTCGGCACCAAGATCTCACCATCGAGCGCCACCGGCTCGCACCGGTTCTCGACGCGCGGCCTCGCGATCTCGATCGAGAACCTCGATGGCGGTCGCCGGTTCGCCGTCCACCTAGAGTGCAAGACCGAAGAGGGCGGTCAGCTCGCCGCGGACCTCGCGTTTCACAGCCAGCCTGCCGACGAGCACCTCTCACTCTGCGTGCCGCTTCCCGGCGGGCGCTGGAACTACACGCACAAGTTCGCCGCGTTCTCGGTCACCGGCCGCGCCTCGATCAACGGTCGCACGATCGACTTCGCCCGCGACCGCTCGCACGGCACGATCGACTTCACGAAGATGTACGCGCTCCGCCACGCGGTGTGGAAGTGGATCGCGATCTGCGGGCGCACCAAGCACGGCAAGGTGATCGGCCTGAACCTCGTTGATCCAACCCCCGACGCTCCGGTCAGCGAGAACGCCGTCTGGATCGACGGCAAGCGCGAGCCACTCACCAACGTTTGCATCGAGCAGGACCAGCCGACCGACCCCGGCGGACCGTGGCGCGTGACCGCCGACAACCTCGAGATCGAGATGCGCGCCGTCGCCCACGTCGAGCAGAAGCTCGACCTTCCGCTGATCAAGAACAAGCTCCGCCACGTCGTCGGCGCGTTCAGTGGTCGCCTGCTCACGCGGAACGGCCACGTCCACGACCTCGAGTCGATCGTCGGGATCGCCGAGGACTACGACACCTGGTGGTGAGAGCGGCTCTCTCTCGCGAGCGCGGCTAGCCGGCCGCTTGCTGCTGCGCGAGGAGCGTCTGGCCGTCGCGAACGTAGACCGAGCCGGGGATGCTCTTCGCGGTACGTTTGCCGACCGCAGCGAGCTCCGCGAGGCTGGCGTAGCTCTTCGAACGCGTCAGCGAGATCGCGGCGATCGACACGCTCATGATCGGGAACTTCCGCTGCACGCCGAACCGATCCTTGGTCTCGATGAAGCCCTTCGCGCGATCCACCGGGTCGTAGTAGAGCCGGATCAGCTGATCGAAGCGCTCGCAGATGCCCTTGCAGACTGCGTCGACGTTGGAAGCGGCCGTCACGAACACGAAGTCGTCGCCTGCGATGTGACCGATGAAGTCGCCGGGACCGCCTTGCTTGGTGATCACGTGGCGGATCACGTCGCCGGTCTGGCGGATGACGGCGTTCGCTTTCGCGTACCCGTAGTAGTCGTTGAAGGCCTTGAGGTTGTCGAGATCGAGGTAGCAGGTAACGGCGGAGGTGTCGCCCGTGGTGAGGCGGCGCTCGATCTCGCTCTGGATGGCGTCAGCGCCGGGGAGCTGGGTGGTCGGCGAGGCGCCGAGCTCGCGGGCCTGGCGGTCGAGGGCCTTGGCGACGCGCGCGAGCAGCTCCGCGGCGTCGAACGGCTTGACCATGTAGTCCTCGGCGCCGGAGCGGAACGCGCGGACCTTGTCGGCAGTGTCGCCGCGCGCGGAGAGAAACATGATCGGGGCCATGCCGATGCCGGCGTCCGCGCGGATCATCTCGGCAGTGCGGTAGCCGTCGATGCCGGGCATCAGCACGTCCATCAGGATCATGTCAGGACGGAAGCGGCGTGCTTCGGCGAGCGCGGCGTTCGCGGAGCCCGCATCGCGGACCTGATAGCCACCGAGCTCGAGGACCTCGCGGCAGATCATCCGGATCGACGGATCGTCATCGACGACGAGCACGCGCGGCGCCTCGCGGCGGCCTGACTCGACGAGGCGGAGGCAGGCGTCGCGGAAGACCGCGGGCTGGATCGGGAAGTCGAGGAGGTCGTCGGCGCCGGCTGCCAGGAGGTCGGCGCGGCGATCCGCATCACCGACGACCATCACGGCTGTCTTGTGGGTGTCGGGGTCGTGCTCGAGGATCGCGAGCAGCGGAAGTGCGTCGGCCATGGCGCCAGCGATCACGGCAAGGGCGGGGTGATCGGCGCGCGCGATCGCGAGCGCGGTGTCGACGTCGTTCGCGACGAGCACACGGTCGGTCAGCGACATCAGCAGGCCCTTGAGCAGGAGGGCGCGGCGCGGATCATCATCGACGACGAGGGCACACGCGTTCTCGCCGAGGCCGCGGCGGCGCGACGCTTCGAGCGGGCTCGGGACCTGGACCGCCGTCTCCTCGCGCGCAGAGACCGGCAGGGTGAACACGAACTTCGTGCCCTGGACGCCGGATTCGACCCAGATCCGGCCGCCGTGCGCCTCGATGATCGTGCGCGAGATCGAGAGGCCGAGCGCGGTGCCACCGACGCGGCGGCTCGACGCGGAGAACGGCTCGAACACGCGCTCGCGATCCTCGAGCGGAATCGCTTCACCTGTGTTGTGCACCGAGACACCGACGGCGTCGGCCGAGACCGGCGGGCCGAAGACTTGGACGTCGATCACGCCGCCCGTGGGCGCGAACCGGATCGCATTGGTCAACAGGTTGCCGAGCACCTGCGAGAGGCGCTCGGGATCGCCGAGGATCGAGATGTCTTCGGCGGAGGCGCCGAGAACGATCGTCAGCTGCTTGCTCGCGGCGGCACCGCGATAGCGATCGATCACTTCGCGGGCGAGGCGATCGAGCTGGACCGGAGCGGCGGCAACGGTGATCGAGCCACCCTGGGCGCGCGCGAGGTCCAGAAGCTGGTCGACGAGCTGGTTCATCCGCGTCGCGGCCTGGCGCGCCATGTCGACGTAGCGGAGCTGCCGATCCGAGAGGGCGCCGGCGTAGCCCGAGAGGACGATGTCGAGTGCGCCCGCGATCGAGGTCAACGGGGTGCGCAGCTCGTGCGACATGACCTGCGCGAACTCCGAGCGCCGGCGGGCGACGTCGGCGGTGTCACCCATGTCGCGAAGAATGACGATCGCTCCGACCGCCTCGACGCCCTCGCGCAGCGGCGTGACGACGGAGTGCAGGACGCGGTCGCCGATCCGGACCTCCTCGCGGATCGGCTGGCCGTCGCCGCCGGTCGCGAGATCGAACGGGTAGAAGCCCACCGTGTCTTTGAGGTAGGTCGTGTCGACCTCGGCGTCGACAGGAATGCCGAGCATCTCGCGCGCTGCTCGATTGACGAACACCTCGCCCGAGCGCGTGTCCGCCACGATCGCACCATCGGCCATCACATCGACGGCGGTTTGCAGCGCACTCAACGCCAGCGACATTCCGTTGGGGATCATACCCAAATCGGAGAGATATCGCCTGGGTGAGACGACCCTGGGCCAAATGTGAGCGCTGGTGCGCCCGGGGAGGGTCTCAGCCGTCCTGGCGCCGGAACGTCCGCTCCAGCGCGGCATAGAACCCGCCCCTGGCGACGAGCTCCTCGTGCTTTCCCTGCTCGATGACCTGCCCCTTGTCCATCACGACGATGAGGTCGGCATTGCGGATCGTCGAGAGGCGGTGGGCAATCACGAGGGTCGTACGCCCCTTCATCAGCTCGGCGACGCCCCGCTCGATCAGCCCCTCGGCCTCGGGATCGACATGAGCGGTTGCCTCATCGAGGATCAGGATCTCCGGGTCGCGGAGCAGGGCGCGCGCGAAGGCGACGAGCTGGCGCTCGCCCGCCGAGAAATTCGTACCCCGCTCGGCGACCTTGGTGTCGAGCCCGCTTCCGCGGCGCACGAGGGCGCGGTCGAGCCCGACCCGGCGGACGGCCTCCTCGACGGCCGCGCGCGGGTAAGGCTGACCCATCTCGATGTTGTCGGCGAGGGTGCCTGCGAACAGGATGACGTCCTGTGAAACGACCGTGATCCGGCGCCGTAGCTCGGCGAGCGGGAGGTCGCGGAGATCAACGCCATCGAGGCGGATCGCGCCGCGGTCACGCTCGTACAGCCGCGTCAGCATCTTGATGACGGTCGACTTGCCCGATCCGGTCGCACCAACGACAGCAACCGTGGCACCGCGCGGCACCTTCATATCAACGCCGCGTAGCACCGGCTCCGCGCCGTAACTGAAGTGGACGTTCGCGATCTCGATCGCAGGGCCGCCGGTGCGCGGCGCAGCGTCGCGATCGGTCTTCGTGGTGCCGAACGGGCCTCCCCCGTCGGGCTCGTCGGTATCCAGCAGCTGGAAGATTCGCTCGCTCGCGGCCATCGCGCCCTGCATCACCGCGTACTTCTGCGACAGGTCGCGGACCGGGATGAAGAACTTGTTGATGTATTCGATGAACACGACGACGACACCGATCATCGCGATGTCGTTGGTGTGACGGCCCGACGCGAACCACAGGACCACTGCGACGGCGATCGAGCCGATCGCCTCGACCACGGCGTACATCGCGGAGTCGGCCCGGATCTGACCGAGGTAGGCGTCGCGGTGACCGGCGTTGATCTCGTTGTACTCGCGCAGCGCGGCGGTGCGCCGGCCGAGCAGCTGCAGCACCTTGATCCCCGAGAGGTGCTCCTGCGCGAAGGCGTTCATCGCGGCGATTCGCACCCGGATCTGCCGGAACGACGCACGCATCAGTCGCCGCGAGTACTCGACGAGGACGATCAGCAGCGGCAGCGTCAGCATCACGAGCAGCGTCAGCCACGCATCGATCAGAAGCATCACGATCACGATCGCGAGCATCTTGACGAAGTCCGCGATCAGCGTGATCGCGCCCTGCGCGAACATCTCGTTGAGGCTCTCGATGTCGTTCGTCATCCGCGTCATCAGGCGGCCGACAGGAATCCGGTCGAAGAACGCCGCGCGTTGCGCGAGCACCTTGTCGAAGATCGCGATCCGGAGCGCGTGCATCGTGCGCTGACCGGAGAGCTGAAGAAACCAGGTCTCGCAGAACCCCGAGGTCCCCTGCGCGAGCACGAGGCCCATGTAGATCGCCGCATCGACTGGCAGCATCGCGATGTCGCCGGTCAGGATGTGGGTCGTCAGCGCGTAGCGGAACACCATCGGCTGCGCGAGCTCGAGGGCAATCGTCAGCGGCATGAACAGCGCCCACGCGAG
Organism: Myxococcales bacterium; assembly: GCA_043752985.1. Classification (GTDB taxonomy): domain Bacteria; phylum Myxococcota_A; class Polyangia; order Haliangiales; family Haliangiaceae; genus JABFXX01. The sequence goes on along the minus strand of JAYUYE010000754.1, from coordinate 470 downwards.
CAGGAGCTTCCAGTGTGGTCGAACGAACGGCCACAGTCGCTTGAGGAGCTGGACGTCGTACGCACGCCCGAGCACGGCCTCCTCCACGGGGCCGCGGCCAGGCGTCGGGACCGGTGAGGCTCCGGTCGAGGTCGGGTTGATGCCGATCACCGCCATCAGGACGCGTCCTTCTTGACGACGTCGGTATCGAGCTGCGTCCGGTACAGCTCGCTGTAGGTGCCGCCCTGCGCGAGCAGCTGCTCGTGCGTGCCGCGAGCGACGACCTTGCCCTCGTCGAGCACGATGATCTGATCGGCATCCTTGATCGCGGCGACGCGGTGGCTGATCAGGACGGCGGTACGTCCGTGCATCACGTCGCGCAGGTTCTTGAGGATCACGCGCTCGGTCTCGGCGTCGACCGACGACAGCGAATCGTCGAGGACGAGCAAGCGCGGTGCAGAGGCCAGGGCGCGGGCGAGCGCGACGCGCTG
>JAYUYE010000753.1:0-3496 GCA_043752985.1 Myxococcales bacterium | reverse complement strand
GTCGAGTGCCGCATGATCCGAGACCACGAGTCGCCACACGCCCGCGGCGATCGTCTTCGGTGGCAGCTTGATCGAGAACTTCCCGCGCAGGTCATTCGCGCCGCCGCCAGAGCCCGCGTGCACTGCGATCCGCTCGCCGGTCGGTGTCAGCAGATCGACGCGCAGGTCGCTCTTGTACGTGTGCGGTAGCTCGAGCGTGACCTCGGCGCTGGCATAGGTCTGCTGCGTGCGCTTCTCCACCGCGATCTCGATCGTGCTCGACACGTAGCTCGCGTTCGGGCTCGCATCCACCTGGTCTTCCCAGGGCTGATGCGACGGTGGGAGCAGCACGACCGGCGTACCGCGACCGATACGCTTGCCGTCGATCAGGATCGCGGTGCGGTTGTCGCCCCACGTCGGGTTGACCGTGACGATGGGCATCGCGAGCGTCAGCAACCGGACGCCATCGAACGGTTCCTGCGCTGCGGTCCGCGGATACGAGACGAAGTAGCGGCCACCCTCGTAGCGCGTGGGCGCGGTCAGCGTGTACTCGACGGTCGATACGGTTCCCGGCATCACCGGGAACACCTGGAGCGAGAGCTTGTCCGCCCACATCCACGACAAGAGGGCTGGGTCCTTCGGCTGGTGCTGGCCGTAGCCCGTCATCTCCTGGTAGAGGCGGGCCGCGGCCTCGCGCTCCATGAGCACCCCGTCGTACCAGCGGTCGTTCGCCTTGATCCGCAGGCCGGTCGCCGCAGCGCCGTAGGGCAGCCCGATGTCGAGCTCGACCTGATCGGCGACGGTGCCGGGGTTCGAGAACATCCGGCGCACCGTGTAGGTAGCGACGCCATCGGCGATCTTGATGTCGACGGTGTGGGCGACCTCGAACATCGGCTGTTCGCGGGTGGCGATCAGCGCGTCGGCGGTGGCCTGGTGACTAAAGAGGAGGAGCCCGGCCACGACCAGCGCACGTATCATGTCCCCAGGACACCACGCCGGGCGGGTTGGTTCCCAGGGTAGCGGGGGACCTTCACGTCGGCCGACGACTCAGACCGGCGGGCGGACCCGGATCGGCGAGTCGGTGCCGGTCGGCGGACCGACGTCGATGGTCGGGCCGGCCTGGATCGTCGAGTTGTCGTCGTCGCCCTCGTCTTCCTCGTCGTCGTCATCGTCATTGTCGTCGCCATCATCATCTCCGTCATCGGCGGGAGCGTCGTCGGCGTCGTCGTCGTCGTCGTCGTCGTCATCATCGTCGTCGTCGTCGTCTTCACCCGCCTGCGCGGGCGCGGGCAGATCGGACTCGGCGGGTGGGTCGATCGGCTCTGCCACCGCTTCACGATACCTCGGGTCAGTCAAAGCCGCCGAAATCGCCGCCGTCGATCACGAGCGAGCTAGCGCGGCAACCCGGGCGGGACTACCGGCCGCGCCCGCGACCGTTGCCGCGGCCGTTGCCGTTGTGAACGCACTGGTAGCCGTTCCAGTGATAGGAGGGCGGGCAGTCGTTGCTCATCCGACGCGGTTCGTTGCGACCGCGGCCGGTGTTGTGCGTGCGGACGATGCAGCCCGAGAGCGTGCCCACGATGAGGAGGGCGCCGAATAGTTGCGTCATGCGGCGACGCTAACAGCAGCCCCAGGGAGCATGCGACCACCGGTGTGCCGCGGTGTGCGCTTCAGCGCAGACGCGCGCCAACTTCGATCGCAGCGCGTTCGCCCGACTCGATCGCACCCTCGATGTAGCCGACGTGCTGCACCGCGGTCTCGGTGCCCGCGAAGTGGAGCAGGCCGTGTGGCGCGCGCAGGCCGGCAGCGGCCTCGCTGAGGAGGCGCGGTGGCATCACACCGACGTAGCAGCCGCCCGAATATTCGTCGGTGATCCAGTCCTTGTCGACGAGCCCGGTCGGATGGTGGGCCTTCGGCCCGTGAAGGCGACCGAGATCACGGAGCAGCAGGCGGCGGCGATCTTCGGGTGGGACCTTGCTGAATTCGCGCGCGCGATCGCCGATCACGAACGCGACCAGCGCGGCGTGATCGCCCGTGGCGGACGAGTCATCGAACGTGGCGCGGACAAGACCGTGCGTCGAGAATGCTTCGCCCGAGTAGCCGGCCTCGCGCCAGAACGGGGTCGCGTACGAAGCGATGCACTTGATGACGGAGCCCGGCTGCATGCGTTGATGGAGTGCGATCCGTTCGAGCGGGAGGTCGGCGATCTCGATGCTCGCGATCATCTTCGGCGGCAGGGCGAGGATCGCGCGCTGCGCGGAGAAGCTGCCGCGTGTGGTGTGGACGGTGACGCCATCGCTGCGCTGTTCGATCGCGCAAGCGCCGTGCTCGAGTCGAATCCGGTCGCCGAGGTCGGCCGCGAGACGAAGCGAGACTTCCTGCGCGCCCGCGGTGAACCTGCGCTCCTGCGCGCCGCCCTCGATCTCGGCGAGCTTCTGGACCCCGCCTCCTGCGTTCGCGTAGAGCAGGAAGTAGAGCAGCGAGATGTCGCGCGGCTCGGCGGCGAAGATCATCTGCGCGGCGAGCGCGAGCATGTCGCGCGCTCGTGCGTTCTTGACGTTGGTGTCGAGCCAGTGCTGGAAGGATTGGGCGTCGAGCTCGGCAGCGCCGGGCATGGTCATCGGTTGCTCGAGCGGGACGGACTTTGCGAGCTTCTCGAGCGTTCGGAGCTTGAGGCCGAGCTCGATGAGGCCGAACAGTCCGATCCTCGGGAGGAAGCCGCCGAACGAGCGGATCTTGCCGTCGCCGCGGTCGAGGACCTTTTTGCCGGTGCCGTACTGCGGGAAGGTCTGGAGGCCAAGCTCGTCGGCGAGCCTGAGCAGTCGGTGGTGGGCCGCGCCGATCCACTGGCCGCCGAGATCGATCCGCTGGCCCTCGAACTCCTGCGAGAATGTCCGACCTCCAACACGGTCACGCGCCTCGAGCACGACGACGGTCTTGCCCGAGCGGACGAGATCACGCGCGGCGATCAGTCCGGCCACGCCGGCGCCGACGACGATCGCGTCCGTGTCCTCCACACGCGCATCATCGCCGATCATGCCGCTCGAATCTCGCTTACGATGGCGGCGTGCGAGATCGCGCATGGAACCCCGATCGAAATCCGGTGGCGTGATGGCGAAGCCGGATCTCGACCTGCGCTGGATCAAGCCGCCGCATCAGGATCGCTCGCGCGATACTCAAGCACGGATCGTCGATGCGGCGCGCCGTCTGCTCGAGAAGGGCCAGTCGTTTCACGAGATCTCGGTGTCTGCACTCGCGCGCGAGGCGGATGCGTCGGTCGGCGCATTCTACAACCGGTTTCGCGATAAGGATGCGCTGCTCCACGTGCTGCAGATCGAGCTGTGTCGCGAGGGTGAGGCGACCGCCGCGGCGGTGCTGGTGCCCGAGCGCTGGACGGGCGTGCCTCTCGAGCCGCTGATCCGCGCGTTCGTCGGGCTGTCGGTCGCGAGCTGTCGCCAGCAGGCGGGACTGCGGCGAGCGCTGCTCGTCGCGATGTGCAACGACCACGCATTTCGTG
>JAYUYE010000752.1:0-8567 GCA_043752985.1 Myxococcales bacterium | reverse complement strand
CGACGGAGCCGAGCAGCCCACCGACGCCAAGCCGATCGTCTCGCTGGTCGACTTCATCAAGAACCGCGAGACGCTGCTGGCGCGCCATGCCGCTGTCGGCGTGCGCGTCCCGAGCGACAAGCTCCCCGCGGACATCGGTGACCTCGACCGGCTCGCACTGATCGCGATCGAGTTCCCGAAGTTCACCGACGGCCGCGGCTACAGCGTCGCGCGCATGCTGCGCCAGCGGCACGGGTTTCGCGGCGAGCTCCGCGCGGTCGGCTGGGTGCTGCGTGATCAGCTGCTGTATCTCGAGCGCTGCGGCTTCAACGCCTTCGAGCTCAAGGCCGGCAAGCCGCTCGAGAGCGGGCTCGAGGCGTTCACGGAATTCTCGGTGACGTATCAGGCCGCTGCGGACGACCCGCGGCCACTGTACCGTCGTCGCTGATCAGCGCGACGTTTTGACGTTCGGTCGCGTCGCGTTGAAGATCATTCCGAAAATGCCAGCGGCTGCGAGCACGGCCCCCGCGACGAGCGGGCCGGTCAACGGCGCCTCGTAGGGGCACGGCATCCCGGGGCCCGACATGCACGGGTCGCTGGAGCTCGTCAGGTCGAGCGCGATCACGGCGCCGCCGCCGACCACCAGGAGCGTGTCGCCGAGGTACGACCACCGCTTGGCGGACTTGTTGTAGCCAAAGCAGCCGGTGGCAAGAGCGACGGTCGCGAGCATAGCGACGGCTCGGTTCGAGGTTCCCATCCCTTCCCCAGGGTACCATGCGCTCGTGAGTCAGCGGTCGCCGCTCCTGCCGATGTTCCTGATCGTCCTCGTGGATGTGCTCGGGTTCACGATCGTCATCCCGTTGCTGTCGCTGTACGCCCAGAAGTTCGGCGCGAGTCCACTGGTCGCCACCCTGATCGTGTCCTGCTACGCGGCGAGCTCCCTCGTCTCGACGCCGATCCTCGGCAAGCTCTCCGACCAGTACGGCCGCCGCCCGCTGCTCCTGATCAGCCAGGCGGGCACGTGCATCGGCTTCATCATCCTCGGGTTCTCGAACGCGCTGTGGATGGTGTTCGTCGGGCGAATCCTCGACGGCTTGACCGCAGGTAACCTGTCGCTCGCGCAGGCCTACATCTCGGATCACACGCTGCCCGAGAACCGCGCCAAGGCGTTTGGCGTGATCGGTGTCGCGTTCGGGATCGGCTTCATGTTCGGCCCGGCGCTCGGCGGCTACCTCGGCGAGTACGGGATGCACTACCCCTTCCTCGTGGCGGCCTGCCTGTCCGCGCTGTCGATCGCGTGCACGTTCTTCCTGTTGCCGCGCGAGGAGAAGCTCCCCTCCGTCGATGTCGTCGCCCCGGCGGGCCCCGGCGGCCGGCGGCCAAGCGCATTCGACATCGCCGCCTATGGCAAGTACTTCCGCCGCCCCGAGCTGCGGAAGCTGTACGTCCAGTTCTTCCTGTTCTCGTTCGCGTTCTCGTTGTTCATGAGTGGCTTCGCCCTCTACGCGGAGCGCAGGTTCGTGGTCGCGCACTTCGACCAGGCGCTGATGCAGACGATCCTCGAACCCTGGAGTGCGCGCGAGGTCGGCTACCTGTTCGCGTACTCGGGGCTGATCGGCATCCTGTGGCAGGGCGGCCTGATCGGCCGGCTCGTCAAGAAGTACGGCGAAGCCAAGCTGACCATCGCGGGCTTTGCAGCCTCGGCAGTCGCCTACGTCGCGATCGGGCTCGTGCCCGAGGACCGGCTGATTCCGCTCGGCATCGTGACGATCGTTTCGTCGTTCGGGCACAGCGTCGTCCGCCCCGTGCTGACGAGCCGGATCACGCAGGCCGTCGGTCGTCACGAGCAGGGCGTGGCGATCGGAATCTCCGGATCGCTCAGCTCGGTCGCGATGATGGTGGCGCCGCCGACGGGAGGGGTGATGCTCGATCACCATTGGCTGCTCGCGTGGGCGCTGATTCCGGCGGGCGTGTCGGTGATCGCGTTCTTCCTCGCGGTGGCGACCCGGCCCGCGCGCGCGGCAGCGTCTACCTAGTTACATCTTGATCTCGAACTTCCACTTCGCGCCCTCGTTGCCGATGCCGGCCGCGGTGTTCGGATCCTCGTAGTTGAAGCGCAGGTCGCCGCGGGCCTCGTAGATGCCCTTGGGCGCGCTGCACGTGATCGACGCGGTCAGCGTCTGCTCGGTGATCTTGAGTTGATCACCCTTGAGCACCAAGGTGTCGCACTTGAAGTCGGGCGGCGCGGTGAGCTTGAACTCCGACGGAGCCTTCGTGCTGTACGTGAGCCAGCTCGCGAGCTTGACCGAGACCGACAGCGTGAACTTGTCGCCGGGCTTGATGCCCTTCGGACTCGCGGACGGCGTGGCGACGTACTCCTTGATGGTCGCGATGATCTCGCCGACCTTCTTGTCGCGGGCATCGAGCTCGGCCGGGGTCGCCCCGGTCGCGACCAGCGCGACCTTGCCGTCGAGGTCGACGACGATCGATGCCGGTCCGGTGATCGACATCTGCTTCATCATCTTCGTCACGGCCGGACCGAACGCGACCGTGCCGCGGCCGACACCTTCGCTCTCGCGAATCGGGTCGAGCTTCTTCGCCTGCCCCTTGGTCCCGGCGATATGCGCGACGATGTAAACGCGGTCGTTCTCCTTGAGCGTGACGATTCGCGCGAGGTCATCGGCACAGGCCTTCACCTTCGGCGAGCAGAACCAGTGGATGACGACCTTGCCGGCCGCGTCCTTCTGAGATGGGTCCGCATAGAGCCAGGTCCGCTTGCCCCAGGTCGAGGAGCCGATGACCGTGACGGTCTCGCCGGCGACCGGCAGGGTGGCCGTCACCGGAGGAGCCTTGGGGGCCTTCTTTGCGGGCTGTGCAGCGGCGGATGCCGCCAGCGCTCCGAGCGTCGTTGCAGCTACGAGGAGTCGAATCATGGGCCGACCATAGCGCGAGGGAAACCGGATCGGTTGTCACGCGACCGGGTCTCGTGCGTCAGTGTGGACGGTGCGGACGGGCCTTCTATTCATCGCGGCGGTCGGGTGCTCGGGTGCTGCCCCGCCCCCAGCACCACCTCTGCCGCCGCCGCCGCCGCCCGCCCCCGACGCAGCGATCGATGCGCCTCCCGCACCGCCACCCGTCGCACGCGGCGGCGCGTGTGATGCGGAGCGCACCTGCGACGCCGCCCTGATCTGCCTGCACGCACCCGGCGGCTACTGCGCCTCGACGTGCGCCGAGACTGCGTGCGATGGCGCATGCGTGGCGACCGCGCGCGAGGGCGAGCTGTGCATGAAGCGCTGCACCCGTGACGCGGACTGCCGCGCGGATGAAGGCTACCTGTGCGACCCGCAGTGGAAGGCGTGCATCGTTCCGAACTCGGCGACGATCGTGCCGCGGCAGTGCCCGGCGCCGAGCGGCCCCGCGCGCGACGCCACGTTCGCCGCGAGCACCCAGCTGTCGACGGCCGCGTCACCCGGGCTGTATCAGCTCGACCCCGCAGCGGTCGTATCGAGCACCGGCGCGATCACCGCGCTGTTCAGCTCGCGTGCCGCGCTCGGCGGACCTGTGTCGATCGGACAATCACTCCTTGGCGGCGGGCTGAAACTCCTCGACGCTCCGTTCTCGGCGGCAAGCGGCGCGAGATCCCGGGGCGGAGAACCGGCACTCGCGCGCGCTGCAAACGGGACGTTGTACGCCGCCTGGATCGCGAGCGCGACCGAGGCCGCGGCTCCGCAGGTTCGCCTCGCGCGCTCCACGAACGCCGGCGTGACCTGGTCGGCTCCGATGAACGTGACCGCCGCCGGCGACTGCACCGGCGACGCGGACTGCCTGGCTCGGCCGATGATCGTCGTCGGCAAGGACGTCCTGTACGTGATCTATTCGGCGGCCGGTGGTCTCCGCGTTCGTGCCTCGCGCGACGGCGGCGCCACGCTGTCTCAGGCAGTCACTCCGCTCGAAGGCATCCATGCTGGAGCCTCGATCGGTACCGATGGTCGGCTCCATCTTGTCTCGCTCGCCGGCGGCCCCACCACGGGCGGCTTTGGATCTGCGAACCACCACATCGACTACGCGGTCTCCGCGAACGGTGGACGATCGTTCACCCGACCGCAGCGGATCAGCGGCCGTGACGACATGCTGCCGTTCTACTTCGCGACGCCGAGCATCGCGACCGACAGCAAGCGCCGCTGGATCTACATCGCCTATGTCCGCGGCGGCCGCGATGCGGTGTGGGAGCTCATCGTCCTCGGCTCGAAGGACAACGGGATGAAATGGAAGCGCGTGCGGATCGGCGACACGCCGGGTTGCGCGATCCACATGGTTCCGAGCCTCGCGATCGATCCGACCACGGGCGCCGTGCACGTCGCCTGGTACGACAATCGCGGCACCGGTCGGTTCGCGCACGCGCGCTGCGCGTCGGGGCTCGCGATCTGCACGCAGCTCGGCGCGATCAACGACGTGCCGTTCGCCGCGCTGACGACCGCGCGCGACACGCCGTCAGGGATCGGTGACCGCGCCGTCCTCGTCATCGACGACAAGCGGCGCACGCTGCACGCCGTGTGGACGCAGCCGATTGTCGACGGCGGAAAGTCCATGTCGCGGATCTTTCACGCCGCGGCGAAGCTCCCACGCAGATCGCGATAGGTCGAGCTTTAGCGGCCAGTGACGGTGAGCGCGATCGCAGCAATCACCGCGACCAGCGCCTCGCCGGCGATCAGACCCGATGCAAGCGGGATCATGAACACGTCCGCGCTCTTCTTGTCGGCCTTCGTCCAGACCCAGCCGATCACGCCGCCGAGGAACATCGTGAACACGACGGAGAACGGGACGAGAATGCCGATACCGATGCCCGTGGGCGACGGTACCCACTTCTTCAGCTTCTTGTTCGATTCGATCACGGTGAGGATCACGCCCAACACCGAGAACACGGCCAGTGCCTTGAGGGCTGACGGCGAGAGCGCGCCGACGCCCTCCTGAAGAATCTGCGCGAACCCGGACCACTTGTTCGAGATAGCCGACGTCAGCTGAGCGTTGTCGCCGACGATGCCGTACGCCTCGACGAACACGGGGTACATCCACGACACGCAGGCGGCACCGATCGGGACCGCCAGCAGCTGCATGATGGTGAGCTTGCCGGGCCGCGTACCGACCACTTCGCCGCACTTGTAGTCCTGCATGATTGCTTCGGAGGACGTGGCGATCGTACCCGTGGTCCCGCTCGCGACCATGTTCGCCACCACGTTGCCCGGCGCGATGGCGGCGAACAGACCCTGCATCATGTTGGAGAGCGCGCTGATCGGCCCCCAGTTCGTCTCGCCGAGAACTCGCAGACCGACGAGCATCAGCGGCACCGACATCACGATCGCAGCCAGCGTCATCCAGACCGGCATGTGGAGCATCGAGTACTGCACGATGCACAGCGCCGTCGCGCTGATCACGATGCCCGGGATTACGACCGACATCGGGAACTCGGCGGATCCGATCTTGGCGCTGCGGAGACTCTTGAACGTCGCGATCAACAACCGCCAGCGCAGTGCGAGCGCTGTCAGGCCGCCAGCGACGAGCATGCCCGTGGCCGGCCACATCACCCAGAACAGCACGTTGGTGCGGGTCGGCGTGTCAGTGAACACCGCCTTGCCATCCGAGCGTCCGAGCTCCACGCCGTACTTGAGAAGCAGATATGGCGCGACGATCCACGCCAGCACTCCGCCGAGGATCATGCTGATGTTGACGCGGAGGCCGACGAGCATGCCGGAGCCAACGCTCAGGACGCTGTACTGCACGCCGACCGCAAACTTCGCGAGCACCAGGCCGGTGATGACTTCCTTGCCGTCGACCAGCTTGACGCCTTGGAGCAGAATCCATGGCGCATCGAAGCCCTCCGGGAGGATGTCCGTGAACTTCGCATCCTCACGGATCGCCATCAGGAACGCGGAGATCACGACGCCCGACATCACCGCGTAGAACGCCTTGAGGGCGTTGTTCCTGACCTCTGGCGTCGCATCGCGCGGTGGATCCATGACCGTGATGGTCTCGGCGGTCGACAGTCCGTCGACGTACGGCAGCTTCTCGTCGACGACGAAATGCCGGCGCAGTGGGACAGCCATCAGAACGCCCAACGTGCACGCTGACGTCAGCCACAGGAACGACGTGAACGGTGCGAGCGTCATCCCGAACCGGCCGCCGGTGTTGTAGCGAAGGATATCGAACGCGCCGAGCAGGACGCACATGAACGCGGTCTGCGCCGCACTGGTGCCCGCTGCCTCGGCGAGATTGTTCTGCCAGCGGTTGTAGTGTTTCTGCCGGAGCACGATGTCCAGCAGTCGAAGGAACAGGAACCCGAAGAACGCGGCAACGACCGAGACATTGGGACCGAAGCCGAGCTTCAGCACCATGTATGGATACGAGACGCCCATGAGGACGGCGACCAGCGCACCAGCGACAAGAACCTGCCACGTGATGTCGCCGCGCAGCTCGGCGTCGGGCCGCGTCGGCTGTGCGCCGAGCGCCGCGAGCTCACGCGCAAGCTTGTCGGCCTTGGGCGCCTCGATGTCCTGATCTTCGTGACTCACGGTCGGGGGCATAACACGGGCGTGTTACCGTCGCAGCCATGACCGTCCAACTGCAGCTGGGCGCTGCGACGCTGAAGCTCGAGGGGTACGGCGCGAGGATCTTTGCGGGGCGCGATCCAGCGGCCTGCCAGCTCGCGCACATGGATGGGTCCCTGTCCCGTCGCCACGCGGAGATCTGGGTGGAGAACGGCCAGACGTTCATCCGCGACCTCGGCTCGGCCAACGGCACCTGGGTCGACGGTCAGAACCTCGGCCAGCACGCGGTGCCGATGAAGCCGGGCATGCAGATCTGGCTCGGCCATGTCCCCCTCGGTGTGACGTGGGCGATCGACGGCTCGAAGACCTCGCTGGCCCAGGAGATTCCGCCCGAGCTCAAGGCGCTGATCGCAGCCCGTCAGCAGCAACAGGCCGTCGCCGCCGCCGCGCCCCCTCCGCCTGCAGCCGCGACCAGCACGTCGACGCCGTTGCCTGGGGAGTACGCCTACCGCAAGCAGGGCGCGAACGATAACGGGACGCTGTTGCTCGCGCTCAAGCAGGACACGTTCTTCAACGGCACCACGATCGACGGCTACGTCGAGTTCACCGCGGCCGACACCGAGACCGTCGCCTCGATCTTCGTCGAGCTCGTCGAGCTCAAGCGCGGTGGCGTCATCGAAGGCCACGTGTGGGACCGGTTCCTGGTCCGCCAGGGACCTTGGCGCGCGCAGAACGGCGACGTCCTGCCGCTCCCGTTTCAGCTCCGTGTTCCACCCGGCACGCCGATGGCCGGCCCCGACATCTACTGGGAGATTCGCGGCGAGGTCGACATCAACTGGGCGAGCGACATCGACGCCAAGATCGGCATCCACATGCGCAACCAGGACATGGAGCGCATCCGTGATGGCCTCGGCGCCATGGACTACCGCCTCGACGACATCAAGAGCGTCGCGCGCGGCCAGCGGTTCGAGGCCGAGTTCCACCCGCCGGCGAACCTCGCCAAGCAGTGGGCCGTCAACGAGATCCGCCTCGAGATCGAATACCTCGGTGCGAACCTCAAGGTCCGCATGAAGCTCGACCGCAAGGGCCTCCACCACGACCCCATGGTCGACCAGGTGTTCGAGATCAGCCGCCTCCGCGCCGCGTCGCAACCGGAGATCAACGCGACGCTGAAGGCGATGCTCGATCAGCTGCTACCGAAGTAGCCGCTACTTCTTGTTCTTCCGGTCCTCGTCTTCCTTCTTGCGACGATCGTCGTCGTCCTTCTTGCGCTTCTCGTCCTGCTGCTGACGCTCGTCCTCCTGGCGCTTGCGCTGATCGTCCGCCTGCTTGCGCTGGTCGTCCGCCTGCTTGCGCTGGTCGTCCGCCTGCTTCTTGCGCTGGTCGTCGGCCTGCTTGCGCTTGTCCTCGTCGAGCCGCTTGCGGTCGTCGTCGTCCTTCTTGCGCTTGTCGTCCTGCTGGCGGCGCTCGTCTTCCTGGCGCTTGCGCTGCTCGTCGGCTTGCTTGCGCTTGTCCTCGTCGAGGCGCTTGCGTTGCTCGTCCTGCTGCTTGCGCTGGTCGTCTTCCTGGCGCTTGCGCTGCTCGTCCTGCTGCTTGCGCTGATCGTCCGCCTGCTTGCGCTTGTCCTCGTCGAGGCGCTTGCGATCGTCGTCGTCCTTCTTGCGCTTCTCGTCCTGCTGGCGACGCTCGTCTTCCTGCTTCTTGCGCTGGTCGTCGGCCTGCTTGCGCTTGTCCTCGTCGAGTCGCTTGCGGTCGTCGTCATCCTTCTTGCGACGCTCGTCTTCCTGCCGCTTGCGCTGCTCGTCGGCCTGCTTGCGCTTGTCTTCGTCAAGACGCTTGCGGTCGTCGTCGTCCTTCTTGCGCTTGTCCTCGGCCTGCTTGCGCTGCTCGTCGGCCTGCTTGCGCTTGTCCTCGTCGAGGCGCTTGCGGTCGTCGTCTTCCTTCTTGCGCCGCTCGCGCTCCTTGTCCTCGGCCTGCTTGCGCTGCTCGTCGTTGCGCTTGCGCTGATCCTCGTCGAACTTCTTGCGATCCTGTTCGTCTTTTTTC
>JAYUYE010000751.1:0-3500 GCA_043752985.1 Myxococcales bacterium | reverse complement strand
ATCGAGGACAGACGCATGGACCCGACGATGTCACGCGTCGCAGATCACAGCAACGCTCAACGCGAGAGTACGATGCAACCCATGATGCGCTCGCTGTGCGTGATCGTTGCAACCGTCGTGCTCTCGGCGTGTCCGTCGCGGCCTCCGGGAACGAAGCTTCCCGAGGCGATGGATGACCGCGGCGTGCGGATTCGCATCGCGCAGGCAGAGGCGCGGCGCGGTGCGGGACTGACGGAGCTCGTCGAGCTCGCGACCCATGGCGAGGGGATCGAACGGACGCTTGCCCTGCGCGGGCTCGGGCGCGTCGGTGGGATCAAGGCACTCGAGATCCTGCGGCAGACGCTCCGCGATCCCGATGATTCGATCGCTGCTGCGGCGGCGAGTGCGATCGGTGTGCTCGCCAGTCTCGACGAGCCCGACCCATCCGCGGAGCTCACGAAGGAGCTGGTCGCCGCACTCGGTCGGGTCGACGTGAAGTACAAGCCGATGGTGATCGAAGCGCTCGGTCGAGCCGGCGATGCGTCGGCGCAGGATTCGCTGGTCGCGCTGCTCGATGACAAGCCGCTCGCCGAGGTCACCGCGCTCGCCTTCGGTCGGTTCGGTCGCCGCAAGATCGAGCTGACGGGTAACGCCAAGCTGAGGTTGCCGGTGATCGCGCAGAACAATCCCGCGATCACGTATGCCGCGGTCTACGCGCTGGCACGCGAGCACATCGTTCCGATCGAGAAGACCGCGACGGATCTCGCCGCGCACGTGCGCCTCGCGCCGGTGCTGACAAGCTTGATCACGGAGGGCGTGCCCGAGGTGCGCGCACAGGCGGTCATCGCGACGGTCAAGCACGGCCACGGCGACGCGGGGAGCCGTCAATTCGAGAAGGCGCTACTCGACACCGACTGGCGTGTCGCCGTCGAGGCTGTCCGTGCACTCGCGGGAGACAAGGGTACAGACGCGGGCCGGGATGCGGTCGCGGCGGCACTCGTCCGCCGATTCGTCGAGATCGAGCGCGGTCAGCTCGCCGACGCCCACGTGGTGATCGAAGCGCTGCGCCTGCTTGGTGCGCATGCGAAGCGCCCGCTCGTGACGGTCGCGATCAACGCGCTCGCGACCGCGGCCGCTGCGTCGACGAAGGTCCAGGGCCTGACCTACGGCTGGATCGGATGCCTCGCGACCGCGGCGCTCGTCCGATCGGCAGACACCGTCGACCTCGAGTTCGTTGACAGCTGCAAGCTGCCTGATCATCTGCGGCTGCCGCTCGTCGGAGAGCTGGTGAGCGCGGGAGTCGGCACACTCGCGGAGCGGCGCACCGCCGTGGTTCGCCTGCTCGGTCATCAGGATCCGCGGGTTCGCGCCGCCGGATTTCCTGCGCTCGCGGCATTGTGGAAGGAGAGCAGCGACGCGGATCACCAGGCCGCGATCGCGACCATCGCGGGCGCGATCGGTTCGCGCGATGCGATCGTGGCAGGTTCGGCGATCGATGCGGCCGGCACGTTCTACGAGGCGATCGCTACCGGTGATCGATCGGCGCTCGATGCCGCGGTGATCGCGCGCGCGCGCGGCGAGAACGATGCCGAGCTCGCAGCCGCGTTGCTCGAGCTGATCGGCAAGCACAAGATCGCCGCCGGCGTGGAGCCTTGCCGTGCGGGTCTCGGCGGTCACGCGGTCCGGATCAAAGCGGCGCGCACGTGTCTGCGCGCACTCGGGGAAGCAGCGCCGCCCGCCGAGGTCGCCGCCGCCACGCCGCCTCCGGTCGACGTCGAGGCCGTGATCGGCGCCGATCTCGTCTGGAAGCTGTCGACCACGCGCGGGGTCATCACGATCGCGCTCCGGCCCGACGTCGCGCCGTGGGCCGTGGCGACGATCGTCGCGTTGACCCGCAAGGGCTACTACAACGGGCTCGAGGTGCATCGCGTCGTCCCCGGCTTCGTCGTCCAGGGTGGCGACCCGACCCAGTCGGGGTGGGGCGGCCCCGGGTTCACCATTCCGTCGGAGCCGAGCTCGCTTGCGGATGGTCCGGGGTTCGTGGCGGGCGGTGTAGGCGTCGCCGACGCGGGCCGCGATAGCGGGGGATCGCAGTGGTACGTCATGCACAGCCGCGCCGCTCATCTCGACGGTCGCTACACGTGGATCGGAACCGTGCGAACCGGGCAGAAGTCCGCGGATGCTTTGCTGATCGGGGACACGGTCACGACCGCGACGATCGAGCGCGTTCTCGCTCCCTGAAATCGCGTGGAACTGCCGCCGATTGGCGGTGTCTCGGGTGCATGGCGAAAAGACCGGGTCGGCGTGTCGTTCGTTCCAGACCCCAGATGCGTGCTCCCCGCAAGCTCGTCATCGGTCTGCTCGTGGCGGCCCTCCCGACCATCGCGGTCGCGAAGCGCATGATCTCCGACGTTGATCGGGGCCCGCCCGCGTTCGAGCTGCTCGGTCGCCCGATCGGCGGAGCAGCCGCGGCAACTCCGACCGCGGCGCACCTCACCGGCTCGCGGATCATGGCCGTCGGTAGCGGCGCGCTCGTGATCGACGCTGACACCGGCACACTGATCCAGACCGACAAGACTGGCAAGAACATCGCCCAGCTCGCGCTCGGACGCGAAGCGGGCCTCGTGACCTACGACCCGGCGACCGGGTTCGCGTACGTCGCGGACCGCAAGAACGACCGGATCGCGGTCGTCAAGGTCGGTGTCACGCTGGAGCTCGCGCAATCGTGGAAGACGCCTGCCGAGCCGTTCGGTATCGCGCTGAGCCCCGACAAGAAGCAGCTCTATGTCTCGACGATCGCCGACCGCGTGCTCGTCGCCTACGACACCGCGACCGGCGCCGAGAAGTGGCGCTCGTCGCTCGGTCGCGAACCACGCGGTCTCGCGGTCTCGCCCGACGGCACGCGCGCACTCGTCTCGTATCTCGTAACCGGAACCGTCGACCAGATCGATCTGCTGGAGACGCATCGCGCGGAGCACATCGCGATCTCGAACACAGCGGCCCCGCGTCGCTGTCGCCGTTGCGGCAACGACGGCGACAGCTTCGCGCGTGCATCGTTCGCGGTGACGTTCTTGGGCGAGAACCTGGCGGTCGTTCCGTTTCAGCGCGAGACGCCGGTTCAGACCAAGGACGTCAGCGAGCGCAGCGGCAGCTACGGCGGCGGCTTCGAGTCCCCGGTCACCCATCACCTCGCGTTCCTCGGCCTCGGCCGCGCGCAGACGAGCCAGGTCACCGCGCAGATCGCCCAGCATCAGCCGCGCGCACTCGCGTGGGACAGCAAGCACGACGCGCTCTACGTCGCGGGCATGGGCACCGATTCGATCCTGCAGATCACGTCGGCGTCGCAGGTCGGCATCACCGTCGGTGTCACTGCCGGTTTGACGAATGCGAAGTCCAGGTGCGGTCCCGACGGAATCGCGATCGGGCCGGACGGCAACGTCCTCGTGTGGTGTTCGTTCTCGCGATCGGTCCAGCGCCTCGAGGTGATCGGCGAGAAGGGCGAGCTCGCGGTCGTCGGGCCG
>JAYUYE010000750.1:0-8583 GCA_043752985.1 Myxococcales bacterium | reverse complement strand
AGGCTGCCGGGCGGCCACCTGCTAGCGGTGTGCGCGCGTCGTGTCGAACGCTGCGAGCGCCGCCGAATACACGAGCTTCACAGGCACCCCGTGGTGCTTCGCTGCGGCCGCGCATGCCTCGTACTCCGGTGCGGCGTTCTCGATTCCCGCGCCGTCGCTGGCGACCTTTACCGCGATCGTTCCGTACCGGGTCATGACCTCGACCGTGCGGCGCGCGAGGACCGTGCGCTCGCGCGGCGCGTAGCGCACGCCGATGGTCGTGGTCTCGCGCAGGATCGCCGCGATCACCTGGTCGCGAACACCTGCAGCGGCGAGGGCCGAGAGCATCAACGCGGGCCGGCCCTTCTTCATCGTGATCGGCGTCCACCACATATCGACCGCACCGGCGGCGAACACCGCGTCGCTCGCGGGACCGCACAGCTCGGGGCTCATGTCGTCGAGGTTCGCGTCGATCTGCCAGACGACATCGGCGACTGCGGGCTGCGCGAGCACCACGACGCGGAGGACGTTCGGCCGATCCGCGAGGTCCGCATCGCCCGCACCCCACCCGACCGCCAGCGGGCGCCCCGTCGGCGCCGGGCTCCAGGTCGTCACGGTCGCAGCGAGGATCGCCGCGCCCGTCGGAGTGCACAGCTCGCGAGCGACGCCGCCATCGGCCATCACGCCGCCGGCCTCGCGCAGCACCTCGAGTGCCGCCGGCGCAGGCACCGGCAGCACGCCGTGCGAGCACGTGATCGTGCCATGCCCCATCGCCACGCTCGCGCACGACACCGACGCCGGTGCGAGCCAGTCCAGTGCGGCCGCGGTCGCGACGATATCGACGACCGAGTCGATCGCCCCGACCTCGTGAAACGCGACGTCCTCTACCGTCGTCCCGTGGAGCTTCGCCTCGGCCCGCGCGATCCGGTCGAAGATGTCGAGAGCGCGCCGCTTGGTACCGTCGGTCAGCGCCGCCCCGGAGATCCGCGCCCGGATGGCAGCGTAGTGGTAGTGCGCGTGATCGCGCTTCGGACCATGCGCGTGGGAATGTCCGGCGGGCTCGGACGCCTGCGCGGGGTCGCGTGCGTGTCCGGCGGGCTCGGACGCCTCCCGGTGCTCGTGCGAGTGCGCCTGGTCCGGCGGAAGTGCATGGGAATGATCGTGCGGATGATCGTGCGGGTGATCATGCGGGTGATCGTGCGGATGCGCGTGTCCGGCGTGGTCGGACGCGAGTGGCTTGCTCGACGGATGTCCGGTGTGGACGTGCCCGGAGTGCTGGTGGCGATCGGCGCCCGCGATCTCGCCGGTCGTATCGACCTTGATGTCGACCGCAGCGATACCGGCCTTCGTGACGTGGGTGACGCGGAGGCGTGCGCGCCCGGCACCGATCTGATCGAGCGCGTCGCCGATCACGTCGAGCGGGACGCCGAGATCGATCAGCGCGCCGAGCATCATGTCGCCGGCCGCACCGCTCGCGGCATCGATGTGGAGGTGGAGGCCCTTCATCGCGCCACCGCGAGGCGCGCGATCCTGACGGCCGCGACCGCAGCGCCGACCCCGTTGTCGATGTTGACGACAGTGATGCCGGGCGCGCACGAGCTCAGCATCGCGGCGAGCGCGACGAGACCATCGAGACCGACGCCGTAACCCACGCTGGTCGGCACCGCGATCATCGGCCGATCGATCAGACCGCCGAGTACCGACGGCAACGCGGCTTCCATGCCGGCGAACGCGATCACGACGTCGGCCTTGCGAATTTCGTCGAGCCGCGCGAGCAGCCGGTGCAGTCCGGCGACGCCGACATCGGAGACCCGGATCACCGGTGCGCCGAGGAACTCCGCCACCAGGGCGGCTTCCTCGGAGACCGCGAGGTCACTGGTTCCCGCGCAGACCATCGCGATCGAACCGCACGCGGGACGCGAGCCCCGTGGCACGCCGGACGCGTCGAGCGTCAGCACACGCGCGAGCTCGTGGATCTTCACCTCGGGGACGAGCGCACGAACCGCAGCGCCCTTGGCCGCATCGACGCGCGTCGCGATCGCCACGCCGGCGGCGCGTGCGAGCTCCTGCATCGCGCCGGCGATCTGCTCCGCGGTCTTCGACGCGCCATAGACAATCTCGGGCACGCCGGTGCGCAGCTCGCGGTGGTGATCGATCATGGTCGCGCCGACGGCGTGCGCAACCTCGGAGTACGGGAGCTCACCGATCTGCCGGGCGGCGTCGCCGGGTGTGATCATTCCCGCGCGCACCTGGTCGAGCACATCGAGGAGCTGGGTCCGGTTCACGGCCCGTGCTTACCACGCCTGCCGCAAAACCTTCAGACCGGCGCTATCCTCTCGCTTGGTGGTACCTGGTCCCGAGACCCGACTGCGTCAGGCGTCGCCGTCTGAGCAGGAGCGGCCAAGGCGCGCGCCCGGAGCGCCGATCGCTATCCGCAGTCGAGCTATCCCCGCCGCTGACCGG
This sequence comes from Myxococcales bacterium, assembly GCA_043752985.1. Taxonomy (GTDB): domain Bacteria; phylum Myxococcota_A; class Polyangia; order Haliangiales; family Haliangiaceae; genus JABFXX01. The sequence continues at coordinate 6,141 of JAYUYE010000750.1, read as the reverse complement.
CGTCAGCGCAGTTTCGATGGCCTCCGTAGCCGCTACTCGCGGCGCGGACCGCGACACTGCCGTCACCTGAGGGGCCACCGCAGTCAGAACGGCGCAGCGCGCTCGAGCTCGATTCGCGCACCTGTGTGCGGATGAACAAACGCCAACCGCTCGGCGTGGAGCATGAGCCGGGGCTCGTCGGCGCGCGGGTGCGGTTCGACGATTCGCTGGTCCGTCGCGACGATCGGATCGAGGCGACGACCATAGAGCCGATCCCCAATGATCGGCGCACCGATGCCGTGTGGATGCGCGGCGTGAACGCGGAGCTGATGCGTGCGCCCGGTCTTCGGGACCAACGCGACCCGCGTCGCGCGCGGACCTCGTTCGAGCACGGACCACTCGGTGATCGCAGATTTCCCGTGAACCGGGTCGTGGATCTGGCGCGGTCGATCATCGAGGTCGACACGGATCGGTAGATCGACGACGCCGGCATCTGTGATGACCACGCCGTCGAGCCACGCGATGTAGCGCTTGTCGATCTCGCGGCGCGCGAACTGCGCCTGCAGCGCGACGTAGGTCGCCTCGTCCTTCGCGGCGAGAAGCAGGCCAGAGGTATCGAGGTCGAGGCGGTGAACGACCAGCGGTCCGGTGGCCTGCGGGTAGCGAGTGCGCAACCGGGTCTGCACCGAGTCGCGCAGCGCGCCGCTGCGGCCCGGAACCGACAGGAGGCCGATCGGCTTGTCGACGACCACGATCCAGTTGTCTTCGAACACCACCGGCGGTTGCGCGGTCGCGATCGGTCCGCCGCCGAACACGGGTGGGTCGGTGACCGGCAAGCCCTCGAGCATGTGCGGCAGGATCGGACCGCACTTGCCGCGACACGACGGATAGAACGTCCCTGCATGGCGGCCACCCGTTGCCGGCGGCGCGCCCCACCAGACCTCGGCGAGCGCGAGCGGAGTAAGTCCACGCCGGTACGCCTCGCCGAGCAGCTTTGGACCCGCGCAGTCACCCGCGCCCGCAGGCGGCTCCCCCGACGCAAACAGCTCGCGCAGCGGCCGGCGCTCGGCGCGGGCATTGGTGATCACGTAGGTGTCGTGCACCTGCTTCATCAGGTCGCGCGATTCATCGGCGCGCAGTCGCTCGAGGCGCGTCCGCTCGCGCTCGAACGTCGCCACGCGCTCTGCGAGTGGACCGCGTGCCTCGGCCCGCGCTGCCTCGAGGCGTTTGCGTTCGGCCGCATCCCCCCGGCTCTCCTGATCGAGAGCGTGGAGCCGCGCGGTGACCTCCGCAGCGTGCGTTGGCTCGACCTGGCGCGCCGCACGAGCTGCGGCAGCGCGGTTCGCTTCGAGGCGATCGCGCTCGGTCCGGCGCTGCGACCGTCGGCTGCGGTGGCGCGCATCGAGCGCGGCGAGCTCCTCGGCAACGCTCGCATCGTGGGCGGCGAGCGCGGCGCGGCCAGCTGCAAGCTCGGGAGACGTATCGAGCGCGCGCAGTGCGAGCTCGTGCTCGCGCAGGGTGGCCTGCCCCGCGGGCCACATCGCGTCGCGGGCGGCGGCATCGAACAGCGGTGGCGCGAACCCCGGCAGCTCCCACGTGCCTGCGATCATTCCGGAGAACGCGCGGAGGTAGCCGATCCGTCCCTCACGATCCGCGACCACCAGTACACCGAACATCTTGCCCCCGCCGCGGGCATCGAGATCCGCGATCCGGATCCCGAGCGCCCCGGCGCGCAGCATTGCGGCAAGCTCGTCGACCGCGCACCGCGCGAGCGGATGCGGGGGTGCGTGACCGAACGGGCTCGCAAACACGGTCGGCAGCTCGGTGGGTGCCGGCTGCGGGTCGAAGTACGTCACGACCGACGGCATGCCGTCCGCAGCCTAGCACCCGCGCGCGCTATGCTCGTCGCATGATGGGCCGTCCTCTGTGCATCGTTCTCGCAACGTCGCTCGGACTGATCGGCTGCGGCAGCAAGAAGAAGGAAGCGCTGCGGTTGTTCGAGATCAAGCACAGCACGTACGGCTGCGTGATCCGCGAAACGTCTCCGTGCCCCGCGGGGAGCAAGACGTGCTCGAACGATGCGTACGCGGATTCGTGTGATCAGAGTTACTCCGTCGCAAAGAAGGAAAAGGAGATCGAGCTGGTCGCCATGATCCCGAGCGGCACCTGTTACATGCGCCCCGCGGACTGCACGAAGGTCGATTGCCTGCAGGCCGAGGTTCCCTGCCCGCCAGGACCCGAGAAGGCGATGCCACCGAAGTCAGGCCAGTGGCAGATCGAGAAGACCGGCGCGGAGTGCCACGTCACGCCGAAGAACCCGACGTACAAGAGCGTGCGGGTCGCGCCGTACGAGATGCCGTGCCCCGGCTACCCCGACAACACCGTCGGCGTGCGACGCGGTGTCGGCGAGAACAAGGGTCGCTGCCAGATCGACGACGGCTCCGATTGTGCCCCCGGTGATGCCACGTGCACCGCGCCCCCCGCCGTCTACGTGGCGTGCCCGCCGCAGTGACTACTTTTTCTTCTTCGTGATCCGGACAGCTTCGATCGCGCGATCGGTCGCCTGGACGATCTCGATCTGCTGCCCACCCACGGTGATCAGCTCCCCAGGCGCAGGAATTCGTCGCAGCTTCTCGATCAGGAGCCCGGCGATCGTCTCGTAGTCGTCGCTCTCGGGCAGCTTGAGATCGAGCTCGGCGTTGACGCGCGCCACGCTGGTCCGGGCCTCGATCTTCCACACGCCCGGCTTCTCGGCGCGGATCGCGGATGGCTCGGTGTCGTATTCGTCATCGATATCACCGACGATGATCTCGAGGAGGTCTTCGATGGTGACGATACCGACAGCCCCGCCGTACTCGTCGACCACGATCGCGAGGTGCTGCGTCTCGCTCTGGAGCTGGACCAGCAGATCGCTGGCCTTCATCGTCTCGGGCACGTAGGTCGGCGGGTGCGCGAGCATCGAGACCTGACGGCCATCACTCTTGCCCGCGGCCTGGAGCAGATCGAATACGTGGACGATGCCGATCACGTCATCGACGCGGTTCCGGTAGATCGGCATGCGCGAATGCTGCTTGTCGGCGACCTCGAGCGCGGCCTCCATGATCGACGCGTCCTCGGGCAGTGCGGTGACCTCGGACAGTGGCACCATCAGCTCGCCGACCTGGTACTCCGAGAGCTCGAATACGTTCGCGATCATCTCGCGCTGGTCTGCGCTGATCTCCGGCTTGTCGGTCACGGGCTCGCTCTCGATCAGCATCGCGAGCTCGTCGCGCGTGACGAATGCCTTCTTGCTGTCCGTGCGGGTCACCCGCGTCACCAGTGCAGCGTAGCCACCGACGACGAACACGATCGGCCGCAACACGAACGAGGCAAGCCGCAGCCAGGTCGCGAGGCTATCGACGACCTTGTCGGCCTGGATCTGCACGATCGCCTTGGGCACGAGGTGGCCGAGCACGAGCAGCGGTGGGACGGCGAGCGCCGGCGCGAGCAGCGGGGAGTACCCGCGATCGACGAGCTCGATCGCCACGCCGATCACGGCAAACAGCAGCGCGAGGTTCGCGCCGACCAAGGTCGTGGCCAGCGTGACCTGCGGAACACCGAGCATCCGCTCCGCGCGGACCGCGGCGACATTGCCACCCGCGGCGCGACCACGCATGCGATTGCGATCCGCGGCCGCCAGCGCGACCTCGGCGCTGACGAAGAATGCCTGCACGAGGACGCAGCCGATCAGCAGGAAGATCAGGGTCGACGTGGCCATCATGACGGCTTCGTCTCCCCGCGAAGCTCGCTGACGTCGACCGCAGGAGGTGTCACCTCGTCGACGATATGGATCGAGCGCAGCGAGCGGCTCGGCGCGGCTTCGAACTCGCCCGCTTCGGGCGGCAAGAGCTCGACCGGCACGCTCAGATCGCTGCCATCCATCTTGGTGACTGGCTCGCTGAGGTCCGCACCGGTGACCTCGCTCGAGGCGCGGGTCGTCGGCACGCCAGGCATCGGGGTGCGCGCGCGCTGGCGGCCCGGAATCGAGCTCTGGAGCTCGGCGCGCTCGTCGCGCAGCTGGCCGAAGATCTGCGCGAGCAGATCGTCCATGGTGACGATGCCGAGCACCTTTCCGTACTCGCTGACGACGATCGCCATGTGGACCTTCTTCTGCTTGAAGGTCAAAAACAGCCGCTTGACCGGCGTCGTGCGCGGCACGAACAGTGGCTCGTGCAACAACTCGCCGAGCGGACGCCCCATCGGCTGCCCGGCCGCGACCCGCACGAGGTCCTTGGCGTTGAGGATGCCGCGCACGTTATCGAGCGACTTCTGGAAGATCGGAACGCGCGAGAATCCGCGGGCAGCAAGCTCCTTGACGAGCCGTTGCATCGGCAGGTCGTAGGACAGCGCAAAGATCCGCTCGCGCGGCGTCATCACCTGGCCGACGTTCTTGTCGGAGAACTCGAACACCCGGTGGATCAGACGGCGCTCGCGGGCATCGACCTGGCCCTGCGCGGAGCCAGCGTCGAGTAGCGTGCGGAACTCCTCTTCGGATAGATCGCGCGTCGGCCGGGTTCGCGCGGCCTCGCCGAGCGGCGCGAGCAACACCGACGACACGATCTGCACCACGAAGCGCACCGGCGTGACGAGCATCATGAAGATCGATAGCGGCAGCACACAGATCCGCGCCCAGGTCAGCGGTCCCTTTGCGGCGAGCGTCTTCGACGTGACCTCGGCGACCAGGACGATGAGCGGCAGCGTGACCGCCAGCGTGATCCCCGCGATCGCCCACAGTGACGAGCCGGCGAACATGCGCAGCACCTGGGTCAGCACGATCACAGCGAGCAGACTGTTGAACGCCTCGTTGCCGACGAGCACGGTCGCGATCAGCCGGCGCGGCCGCTCGAGCAGCGCGACGATCCGACGGTCGAGAAAGTGCTCGGAGCGAGCGAGCTGTTCGCGATCGACGCGGCGAAGCGAGAACAGTGCGACCTCGGTTCCCGAGCAGAACGCCGAGCCGATCACGCAGATCACCGCGAGCGGGATGGCGAGGGACAGAGACAGGTCGGGGATCATGACGTCACGGTCTCTTGCAGCGGAAAGGTCGCGACGAACGTCGAGCCCTGCCCCGGCGAGGTGTCGACCCAGATCCGGCCGCCGTGCGCCTCGACGTACGCCTTCGCGAGCGTCAAGCCAAGACCTGTGCCACCGAACGCGCGCGTCGACGACGAATCGACCTGAAAGAACGGCTCGAAGATCTTCGCGACCTGATCGCGCGAGATGCCGATGCCCGAATCGGACACCACGAGCTGCAAGCCGACCGATGCGTCTCCTGCCGCACCCGGTCCGAGCGGCCCGGTGCGGACCTCGACGCCGACCTTGCCGTGGTCGGGGGTGAACTTCACCGCGTTCGAGAGCAGGCTCGAGACGATCTGCCGGATCTTCTTGCGGTCACCGACGACGACGCCATCGGCCTGCGCCGCGAGCTGGATCGCGATTCCCCGCCGACTGGCCTGCGGCTGGAATGTCGCGACCTCGCTCGCGACGACCTCGGCGAGCGACAGCGCGGAGCGATCGAGAGCGAGCTGACCGCTCTCGAGCGATGACACGTCGAGCACCGCGGTGATCAGGCCGAGCAGCTGATCGGCCTTGCCAAGGATCGTGGTCAGGTAGTCCTTCTGTTCGTTCGACACCGGACCGGCCAGTCCCTCGGCCATCATCTCGGCGTACCCGATCACCGACGTCAACGGCGTGCGCAGCTCGTGCGACATCGTCGCGAGGAAGTTCGACTTCAAGCGATCGAGCTCTTCGAGCCGGGACACTGCGCGCTGGAGCCGCTGGTTGTGCTCGGTCAGCTCACCGAACGTCACGCGCATCGCCTCTTCGTGCGTGGCGGCCGCGAGGTCGCGGGCATGTGCGTGGTGAACGAGCAGCTCGAGCGTCTCGGCGGCGAGCGCGAGCCCGACCTCGGCATTGTCACCGGACGCGGCCAGCTGACCGATCGCCTCCCCTGCGTGCTCGATCGCTTGGCGAGGAGCGCCTGCCGTGTCATCCCCCGCGAGCCGGCGGCCCTTCGGGTCGTGAATCGCCATCGCGCAGCCGAGCGCCTTGCGGATCGAGGCGATCAACTCATCGAGCTCGCTGGCCGGGACCAGGCGAGCCAATTCGATCGGGTCGTCGAGC
>JAYUYE010000749.1:0-8596 GCA_043752985.1 Myxococcales bacterium | reverse complement strand
GCGCTGCTGTCGCCGCTCAAGCATGACCGTCCGCTCGACGAGCTGCGGCTGCGCAGACCGCGCAGTCGTGTGCCGTGGATCATCGGCGTCTCCGTGGTGATGGCCGCGGCCGCGGTGCTGATGGTGGTGTTCGGGCTGCGCACGTCAGGACGGCCGGAGATCGCGTGTCGTGGAACGATCGGGTTTGCGTTCACCGCGCAGGGGGGCACGGTGGCGTGCGGCGGCAAACCGAGCGAGCGTGGCGTGCTCCCGGTCGGCGGTGTGCTCGACACGGGCCGGAACAAGGCCGAGTTGACGATCGCGGACATCGGGACCGCCCAGCTATTCGAAGGGACGCGCGTGCGGTTGGATCGCACCGAGGCGGGTGAGCGCCATCAGCTTCATCTCGAGCGCGGCAAGATGCACGCGATCGTCACAGCGCCGCCGCGGCTATTCGCGGTCAGCACACCGGGCACGAGCGTTATCGATCTCGGGTGTGAGTACACGATCGAGATCGACGCGAAGGGGCAGGGCGCGATCAGCGTGCAGTCCGGCAAGGTGGAGCTCGAGAGTGGCCCGGATGTGGTCATCGTGGCCCCGGCAGGGACCTCGACCCGCCTGCTCACCGGTCGCCAGCCGAGCCTGCCGATCGCAGACGGAGCGAGTGCGCTCGTGCGCGGAGCGGTCGCCGACTTCGAGCGCGGCGATCTCACCGCGATCGATCGTCTACTCGCCGGTGCGCAGCAGCTCGACGCCATCACGATCGCGAACCTCGGCGTCCTGGCGCCGATCGGCCGGCGGGCGGCGATCTTTGCGCGGCTCGCCGACTTCGTGCCGCCGCCCGACGGCGTCACCGTCGAGATGGCAAGCACGACGCCGACGCAGGCGAATCTCTGGCGCGAGGAGGTCGTCGTGACTCACCTCGGCGACCACGCACTGGACACCCAGCAGAAGAAATTCCCGCCGAAGCGGTAGAGGCTACGCGCACAGCGGGCGGGTCCGCACGGCAGGGCGCAGCGATGCGCCAACGATGACCTCGGACACGGTCCTCTGCGGGGGTGGCACGGCAGGTGCTCACCTCTGTCGCATGAAGACCGATAAGGACCCCAATCAGGGCGAAGGCGACAAGGTCTCGGCCCAGCACTACAACCGCGAGGTTCGCGAGTTCATCGCGGACGGCAAGGTCGACGAGGCCGCGCGTGAAGCCGCGCACTACATCGAGACCGAGCCTCGTGACGCCGAGCGCGCGGAGAGGAAGGCCCGCAAGAGTCCTGCCTCATCGAAGGTCTCTATCGACGAGCTCGTGGCGAAGGGTCGCACCGTGATCGAGCGGGTCCGTCCCATCGTGGACCGCGTCGTCGCTCGCGTTCGCTCGCGTTTGAGCCGCAAGTGAACTGCTAACCCCACTCTCGAAGGAACACAGCCATGCATATCCTCTGGACGCTATTGATCGGTCTGATCGTCGGTGCACTCGCGAAGTTCGTCATGCCTGGCAAGGATCCGGGCGGCGCGATCGTGACCGTCCTCCTCGGCATCGCGGGCTCGTTCACCGCCGGCATGCTCGGTAACGCGTTCGGGTGGTACTCGGTCGCCGACGGTCCCGGCATCATCGCCTCCGTGATCGGCGCTGTGGTCCTGCTGGCGATCTATCGCGCCGTCATCGGCCGGCGCGCACGAATGGCCTGGTAAGGAGCAATCATGGCAACGCCGCATCCCATCATGAACGTACCCGACGTCGGTCACGAGCCGCACAACCCTGTGCGGGATGACTCGAAGCTCGCACCGACCGAAGATCTCGATCGCGAACCCGACGGCGTACCGCATAGCGTCGTTGGCCTCACGGCCGCCTTCTCGGTGGTGCTCGCGATGCTGCTCGCCTTCATGTTCCTCGCGGGGGGAACGGCGATCAAGATCGCCGCAGTGTTGATCGCGCTCGTGGCAATTCCGGTGCTGGTTGGCACCCTGTGGAAAAAAGCCGATCGCGAGCGAGATCGCACGCATCCGTCGCGCTGAGCTGTGACGGCGACGCATGGCGTGGCGGGCTCGCACGAGCCCGCCATCATCGGTTTCGGTAGGCACACGACGTTTCGCGTAGTTGTAGGTAGGTATCGTTCTTGCGGAGGAATGCTCCGATGCTCGCGGCAGGAAGTTCCCTCATGCTGGCCCTGCTCGCCGTCGTCGGGTGCGGCAGCGCAGCCACGGGGCCTCGGCGGCCCGGCGAAGACTGGCTCAAGTCCATCGAGGTGGAAGGCAACAAGGCCATCAAGGACAAGGCGCTGGTGACCGGGCTCGCCTTGCGCCGCATGCAGGCCCGTGGTCGCGCCCCCGACCCGTATCTGGTTCAGGTCGACGAGGACCGGATCCGCGGCGAGTACCTGCGACGCGGCTTCCTCGCCGTTGACGTGCGGTCGCGCGTCGAGCGCAAGGGCCAGGAGACCACGGTCATCTACACGATCGACGAGGGCATCCGCGCACGCACGAAGGTCGAGATCAACGGCCTGCCGGCAGACCCGGCGATCCCCGCCGCCAAAGTTCGGGAGAAGCTGCCGCTCGCCGACGGCGCGCCCTTCGACTACGAGGTCTACGATCTCGCGAAGGAATCGCTCAAGAGCGTGGTCGAGGACGCCGGCTACGTCTACGCGAAGCTCGATTCCAAGATCGTCGCGGATCGCGCGAACCACACCGCGATCGTTCAGCTCAACTACACGCCGGGACCGAAGTCTCAGTTCGGCGCGGTCCAGGTGACCGGTGTCAAAGGCGATCTCCGCGAGGCGGTCGAGAACCGGCTGCAGTTCAAGCCGGGTCAGCCGTACTCGACCGCGGCGATCGCGTCCACCCAGCGCGCGCTCTACGGTCTCAACCGGTTCTCCACCGTCCGCGTACAGCCGGAGAAGACCGACGACGCGAATCCGGTGGTCGCCGTCACGGTCGACGTCGACCAGGGCACGCGTCACGAGGTCAAGCTCGGCGGCGGCTTCGGCATCGACCCCGCCAGCTACGAGGTTCGCGGCCGCGCCGGCTACTCGATCCAGGGCTGGCCATCCACGCTCGACACGTTCAGCGTGGAGCTGCGGCCGGCGTACGCGTTACTTCGCGACGGCAGCGACTACGAGCCGCGGCTCCGCGCGCTCGCCAAGCTCGAGCGCCAGGACATCCTGTGGACGTACTCGAAGGGCGAGATCGAGGGCGGCTACAACTACGTCGCGTACGAGGCGTACACGAGCTACGGCCCGCGCGCGCGCGTGGGGATCTCGACCCCCCTGGTCGGCGACAAGCTGTCGCTGCGCGTGGGGTGGGGCATCCAGCGCCACGACTTCCGCAACTTCCACCCGCTGCTCGACGAAGCGTTGCAGATGAAGATCGGCGTCGATCATACCGAGCGCGTGGCCGCCTACACCCAGGCGCTGGTGCTCGACCTCCGCGATCACCCGATCGAGACCACATTCGGCCTCTACGGCGAGCTCCGCGTCACCGAGGCCACGAAGTATGCCGGCAGCGCGTACGACTACGTGCAGGTCGTCCCCGAGCTCCGCGGCTACGTTCCGGTCCCACTCGGTGGCACGATCCTCGCGGCACGCGTGCGCACCGGCGGAGTCTTCGGTGAGCTCCCGCCGACCGAGCGGTTCTTCTCCGGAGGTGCGTCGAACCAGCGCGGGTTCTCGGAGCGCAAGCTCGCGCCGAGCGCCATCGGCATGGTCGACGGTGGCCTCCGCTCGATCCCCTACGGCGGTGGCGCGATGATCGAGACCGGCATTGAAGCACGCGTTCCGCTGACTACGCTCAAGGAGATGCCACTCGGTGGCGTCGTGTTCCTCGATGGCGCCGATGTCACCGAGTCCGTCGGTCAGCTCGACCCAACGAACCTGCACTGGGCGGCCGGTCTCGGTCTTCGTCTGCTCACCATCGTCGGTCCTGTCCGCCTCGACGTTGGCTACCGACTCAACCGCCGAGGACTGATGGAACCGGATCCGGACTCCAGGTTCGCCTTCCACCTCAGCATCGGGGAGGCATTCTGATGTCCCGCGCACGTACCTGGGTGAAGCGCGTCCTGCTCGGACTCGGGGCGGTCATCGTGTTCGCCGTCGCAGCGGTCCTCATCACCATTCACACCGACTACGGCCGCGAGCTGGTCCGCAAGCAGGTCGAAGCGCGGCTCAACGACACGTTCGTCGGCGGTGCGAGTGTTGCGTCGATCGAGGGCAGCCCGTTTGGCGATCTCACGCTCTCGGGCATCGTGCTCAACGGGCCCGACAAGAAGCCTGCGATCAAGGTCGGTAGCCTCCGGCTCAAGCTCGGGCTCCTGCCCCTGGCTTCCAAGCAGATCAAGCTCAGCAGCCTGATCGCGGAGGACGTCGACGTCGATCTGCGGCGCGACCCGGACGGCCAGCTGCAGGTCACTCGCATGATCAAGCCCGGTCCCAAGTCGGGGTTCAGCGTCGAGATCCCGGAGATCATCGTTCGCCGCGGTCACGTCGCGTTCGACACCGGCGGCAAGGAGGGCGTGATCAATCTCGACAAGCTGGCGATCTTTGGCGCCGCGCACATTCCGAACGGCAAGCCGCTCGACGCGAACGTCTCGATCCGCGGCTCGTGGCGCGAGCGCTCCGCTCCGATCGGTGTCGACGCCGTGATCAGCTCGTGGGAGGGCGTCACGAACATCCCGTCGGTGACCGCGCTACTCGGCGGTGTGACCGTCGCCGGCTCCGCGATCCGGATCGTCCCGGGCACGCCAGATTCCGCGCCGATGATCGATGGCACCGTCGTCGTCAATGCGCCTGCCGCAGCGGTGAAGCGCCTCATGCCCGATATCAAGCTTCCCGCTGACGTCGCCGTCGCGATCAGCGCCTCTTCGGAGGCGCCGTGGACGCAGGTCTCGCTGATAGGTCGGCTCGGCGAAACTCCGGTGCGCGCGATGCTGAGCGTGGATCTCGCAAAGCGGCGTGCGCTGGGCGTGGTCTCGTCGGGCAATCTTGATCTCGCAAAGCTGTCGAACGGCAAGCTGTCCGGCCATGGCGGCGGCGTGGTGATCTTCGACGGTGCGATGGGTCGCGAAGGCGAGCGGCCGGTCGCGAGTGGCGTGGTCACCGCGTGGGGCGAGCTCCTCGACGCGCCGAACGCGAATGTCGCGATCGCATTCAATACCGATGGTGAGCGTGCGGCGACCGTGATCGGCCTCAAGGGCGACAGCGTCACCGCAATGCTGGCCGCCAACGTCAAGAAGATCGGGGAGGCCATCACGCTCGAGAGCGGACGGCTGATCGCCTCGACGACCAACCCGGCGCGCGCATCCGGTGGCAAGGCTCCCGTGCGCGGCGCGTTCAACGTCGACCTCTCGGCGAGCGGTGCGCTGGCTCCGGCGCCGAACCTGGCGGTCGAGGGACGCGTCAAGGGCAAGCGCATCCGGTCGCAAGGTGTGTCGGTCGCGACGCTCGACCTCGCGGTCAAGGCGACGAACCTGCCGAAGCAACCGCGCGGCAAGGCCGAGCTGAAGCTGACCGACCTCGTGCACAACCACCGGCGTCTGGGTCTCCTCGAGGTCGACGCGGCAAACCGCGCGGACGGAAAGATCGCTGTCGCCGTCCGTTCACGTCCCAGGCAGAGCCCGTGGCTCCTCGACGTCGACGCGCTCGTGACCCCACCGGGAACCGGAGATGTGATCGCGATCGACATCACCGGCCATCACCTGCGCGCAGGCAACGGCGGTGACTGGCGCGGCGCCTCCGGTCACATCGAGATTTCCCCTCGGCAGATCCTCGTGCGCGAGCTCGAGAGCCGCGGTCTCGATGGCAAGGTCGCGATCTCGGCCACGGTCGATCGCGCAGGTCGCAATCAGGGTGATGTGGTCGCGAAGGTCGATGCGACCGGGTTCGACCTCGACAACATCAACCCCGCGTATCGCGGAAGGGTCGATGCACACGTCGACGTGACGCGCACCAACGACCGCTGGGCCGGCGCCGTCGACGTCAAGGCAAAGGGCTTCGCTGCCGATCCGCGGACCTCCACGATCGATGCAGAGCTCGAGGTCACCGCGCACGCCGACAAGCTCGTTGTCGCCGCGCATGCAACGAGCGCCGGTGTCGGCAGCGTTGCGCTCGCGGTCGATGTCGACGCTCCCAAGGACATCGCAAATGTCGACATGTGGAAGCACCTCCACCGCGACGTGATTCGCCAGGCGCGCGTCTCGTTCGAGAAGGTCGACCTTGGCAAGGTCGCTGCCCTCGCCGGCATGAAGGGCGAGATGGCAGGATTCCTCGAGGGCGAGATCCTGATCGACGCAACCAGCGCTGGCGGCACGATCAAGGTCCGCGATGTGATGGTGCCCGCCCTCCGCGGTACGGGTGAAGTCAACGCGGATCTGCAGGTCACGCAGACCGCATCCGACGAGCTCAGCCCGGTCCTGAGGGGCACCGTGGGCAAGCTCGCCGCATTCGAGGTCACCGCGCGGCTGGGCGCACCCGGGCACTTGTTCGACCCCGCGGCCTGGAAGGCGCTGGGCCCGAGCGCGATGCGCGGCGCCACGGCCAAGGTCGACAAGGTCACGATCGAGCCGGGTCTCCTCGATCGGTTCGGCCTCGTCACCGACCTCCGGGGCAAGGCGAGCTTCAACGCCGAGATCTCGGAAGCGATGCGCAGCGCGCACGTCTCGGTCGATCTACGGGAGCTCCGTGGCACCCCGATCGCCGAGCCGGTCCACGCGCACTTCACCATCGCGGTCGACGACAAGGATGCCAACACCTCGCTCGCCATTCGCGCCGAGAAAGTCACGCTGCTCGACATGCGCGGCACCATCCCGATCACGATGGCCGAGGTGCGCGCGAATCCGCGGGCGATCCTCGGACTGCCGCTCGACATGACCGCAACGATCCCGAACGCGCCCGCGCCGACGATCCTCCACGTGTTCGGCCGCAGCGAGATCACGGGCGGTACGATCGACGGCAAGATCAAGGTGGCAGGGACACTCGCCAAGCCGACCCTTCGCGCGTCGCTTGCGGCGGTCAACCTGCAGGTTCCGCCGGGCCCGAACCACAAGCCCGTCAAGACCATCGAGAAGCTCACGGTTGATGCGACGTGGGACGGCACCACGGGCAACGTCGCGATCAAGGGCAAGCAGCAGAACGGCATGCTCGACATCGTTGCCTCGGGGAGTCCCAAGGCTCTCGAGCAGGGCCGGATCACGATCAAGGCGAAAGCGTTTGATCTCATTCCGCTGCTCGTGTTCGCGCCCGGCCCGGCGGGCGGTGCGGCCGGTCGACTCGATGCGAACCTGACCGTCGACGGTCTCGATCCGCAAACGGCAAAGATCGCCGGTGACTTTCACCTCAGCGACGCGCGCCTCCCGGTCTCGCCGAACGTTGGAACGTTGCGAAGCGCAAAGGTCGACATCGTGATCGGTGCGGCCGCAATGAAGATCAAGGTCGACGGTCGGCTCGGCGAGGGTACGATCAAGCTCGCCAGCACGATCGCGCTCAACGGCGCGCAGCCGACCGGTGGCGACGCGACGATCACCTTGCGCAAGATCTCTCCGATCGGAACGGTCGAGCCGGACATCGACGCAGACATCCAGGTCAAGATGGTGCGCGACGGCAACCGCTGGGTCGCCGACGTCCTCGTTCGCAACGGTGTCGTCAAGGTCCCGAAGGCGCGCGGCGAGAAGCTCAAGCCCGTCGGCGCGCCGTCCGACATGGTGTTCGCGGTCAACGGCGAGCAGATGACGAAGAAGCTCGTCACGCAGGGGGAGCAGGGCGAAGCGCCCGCGGCGCCGACGGTGGTCGCCAACATCACGATCTACTCGACCTACATCGAATCGGCCGAGTTCCGCGGGCTCATCAAGGGCAAGCTCACGGTCTCTGCCGACGCCGAGACCGTCGGGGTCGTCGGCCGGATCACCGCGGATCGCGGTGACCTCGATCTGTTCGACCGCCGCTACCAGCTCGACCGTGCCGCGGTCCGGTTCGACGGCACGACCGATCCGCTGCTCGATGTCCTGATCTCCCACGACTTCCCCGACGTCACCACCGTCACCCAGGTGCGGGGCCGGCTCAGCAAGCCCGATCTGATCATGAGCAGCACCCCCGGCATCTACTCGCAGGGGCAACTGCTCGGCTTCCTGCTCGGCGGCGAGCCCTCGGGCGATCCGCAAAACGGTGGCGCCCGCGACCCGGTCACCGGTGCCGGTGCGTCGTTCATTGCCAACAAGATCGGCGGCTATGTGCGGAATGCCCTGCCAGTCGACATCGACGTTCTCAAGTACGATGTGGCCACCGCAGGCACGAGCGCGGCCGTCACCATTGGAAGCTGGCTGTCGAGGTCCCTGTTCGTGGCCTACCGCCGGCACCTCGAGGCCCGCCCGGACGAGAACACGGGGGAGGGCCAGGCCGAGTACTGGCTGTCCCGTCGGGTGATGGTCGAGGCCGTCGTCGGTGATCGGGGCTACAACGGTATCGATCTGCTCTGGCGCAAACGCTACTGACCAGAGGATTGCCGGCGTAGCATCCGGCCTCCGGATGCGGTTCCTCGCTCTCGCCCTGCTGCTGGCCATCGGTTGTGGTTCGACGACGCCGCAGCGCGTCCGCAAGCCAGGCGAAGAGTGGCTCGCCGCGATGAAGATCGAGGGCAG
>JAYUYE010000748.1:0-3511 GCA_043752985.1 Myxococcales bacterium | reverse complement strand
GATCGACGCGCCGGGCGCGCTCAAGATCCTGATGATCCTCGTGCTCGTCCATATCACGCTGATCGTGCTCTCGCTGCTCGCCTGGCTGCCGTCGCCGGCGAGTGGCGCGGCCAAGCCGATCGCCTGGGTGCTGATCTTGTGGGGTCTCGTGATGCATGCCGCCGCGCTGTTCCTCGTGGGAGATCCGGAGATCATCGGGACGAGCCCGTACATTGGACTCGTCAAGTGGGTTGCGGGCGGCAACCCCGTGGCTGGTGGCATCAGCCTCGGCGTGGCGTACCTGGCGATCGCCGGCTACGGAACCGCGAGCGTGATCGGCAAGCAGCTCGAATGATCGCGGCATGAGTCAGCGCAGCGAGCTCGTGATCGGGCACAGCGTCCTGGGTCGTCCGATCGAAGCTGTTCAGTTCTCTCCGCCGGGCTACGCGAAGCCGCGGCCTCCCGCGCTGCTGTTCGGCGCGATTCACGGCGACGAGGCCGTCACGCAGCTGATGCTCGAGCGGCTCGCCGACGAGCTGGTCGAGCGACCGCCCGGGCGCGAGACCTGGATCGTGCCGTGCGTGAACCCCGACGGCGTGATCGCCGGGACGCGCAACAACGCGAACGACATCGACCTCAACCGCAATTTCGGATCGAAGTGCTGGGGCACGCAGCGACGGCCCAGCTACAACCCCGGCGACACTGCCGAGGATCAGCCGGAGAGCCAGGCACTGTCGGCGTTGATCGAGCAGATCGCACCGCACCGGATCATCACCGTCCACGCCACGTACCGGATGGTCAACTGGGACGGCACCGGTGAGCAGCTCGCCAAGGAGATGGCAGAGCGTTGCGGCTATCCCATCGAGCACGACATGGGCTATCCGACGCCCGGATCGTTCGGCACGAAGTACGGCATCGAGCGCAACCTCGAGATCATCACGCTCGAGGTCCCGTACCTGACGATCGATGAGCGCGCGTGGACCGAGACTCGCTCGGCACTGCGCTGGTCCGTCGACCTCCCGGACTAGACCCCTTGCGCTGGGTGTGACGCTTTGTCACACTGCGCGAAGCGCAATGAGCAGCCCGTGGTGGACTGGCCTGGATCTCCGCGTGCTCCGGCACGTACGCGGCGTCCTGCGCCGGCGCGGGCTCGAGCTCACGCTGGTCGAGAAGCGACCTGCCGAGACCGCCGCGTTCGCCCCGCTGCTCAGCGATGACGTGGCGGGTGCCGGACTCGCGGTGATCGCGGCGGAGCTGAGCGCGCCCGAGCGCGGGCTGGTCGAGATCATGCTGGGCGAAGCGGCGCTCGACGTCGCGGCGGCACTGCGCGATCGCGAAGAGACCACGAGCACCGAGCCGCCCGGCCGCCGCACGAGCTATCACGGGATCATCGGCGGGGCGCAGGTGATGCAGGAGCTCTACGTCCTGCTCGACCGTGCGGCGCCGTCGGACTCGACCGTGCTGATCCAGGGCGAGAACGGCACCGGCAAGGAGCTGGTCGCGCGCGCGATTCACGAGGGATCCGAGCGACGCGATCGCAAGTTCGTCGTCACGAACTGCTCGGCGTTCAATGACAACCTGCTCGACTCCGAGCTGTTCGGCCACAAGCGCGGCGCGTTCACCGGCGCGGTCTCCGACAAGGCGGGGCTGTTCGAGATCGCCGATGCGGGAACGTTCTTCCTCGACGAGATCGGGGACATGTCGCCCACGCTCCAGGTCAAGGTTCTGCGCGTTCTCCAGGAGGGAACGTTCAATCGCGTCGGTGACACCGACATGCGCAAGGTCGATGTCCGGATCATCGCCGCCACGAACCGCGACCTCGGCGCGATGGTCGCGGCCGGTCAGTTCCGCGAGGATCTGTTCTATCGGATCAACGTCATCAACGCGAACCTTCCCCCCTTGCGCGAGCGTCGCGACGACATCCCGATCTTGATCGAGCACTTCCTCGCACGCCACCGCCGCCAGCGCCCGAAGCGGCTGACGCCCGAGTGCGCCGCCGTGATGGACGCGTACGCATGGCCCGGCAACGTCCGCGAGCTCGAGAACGAGATCGAACGGCTCGTCGTGCTCGCCGGAGACGAGCCACTGATCGGACCCGCGCTGCTGTCGCCGCGGATCCGGCAGTGGGTCCCGTCCGACCATCCTAGCCTCGAGACCACGCCGGACTCGCTCCCCGCCGCCGTCGAGGCACTCGAGAAGCGAATGATCGGCGCGGCGATGCATCGTCATGGCGGCAACAAGACCCGCGCCGCCGAGGAGCTCAAGGTCTCGCGGCGTAATCTGATTCGCTTGGTTCAGAAGTACGAGCTGGAATAGCCCGACCTTTACAGGCGTTCGGCATCCATGGAAATGCTGAGCGAAAAGCCGGTCGAGGGCGGCAACGGTCACCTGTTGCGGTGGTTCATGCGACCGATGGGACTGATCGCCATGGCGGTCGCCGGCGTGCTGTGCACGTCGATCGTGATGAACACGTACCGCAGCATCAAGATCAAACCAGAGAAGCGGACGATCAATGTCGTCGGCTCGGCGAAAAAGCGCATCGTCTCCGATCTGATCGAGTGGCAGGCCGTGCTCGAGGCACGCGCGGCCGATCGCACCGCCGCATACAAGCAGCTACGCGAGCACACCGAGCAGACCGTCGCATTCCTCGAAGGCCAGGGGATCAAGCGCGCGGAGATCCAGCCTCAGTCGGCGACGTTCGAGCAAGAGTTCGACGTCACCGAGGAGTTCAAGGTGTTCCCGGGCGCGAAGGAAGCGACCCGCATCGAGAAGCGCACGCCAAAGGGCTTTGTCACGCGCGTGACGATCTTCGTGCGGTCGACCGACGTCCAGCGCGTCGAGAAGGCGTCGCGCGAGGTCACCGCGCTGCTCGAGCAAGGCATCTCGATCGCATCGGGCGCGCCGGCCTACTACTACACGCGGCTCGGCGAGCTCAAGGTCGAGATGCTCGCGGCCGCCGGAAAGGATTCCCGCGCGCGTGCCGACAACATCCTCAAGTCAACGGGCGGCGCCGACATCAAGCGATTGATCGACGCCAACATGGGCATCATCAACGTCAATCCGGCGAACTCGACGGAGACCTCACACGAGGGCAACAACGACCACATGTCGTACGAGAAGGACATCATCACGATCGTCCGCGCGGAGTTCGAGCTCCAGGACAACTAGACTAGAGCGCGGCGAGCGCCGCGGCGAGCGTGTCGTACTTCCACGTGAAGCCGAGCTCGGTCAGCTTCGCCGGCACGACGTTGCGGCCGTTCAGCACGTACTCGGCGAACTCGCCCGCGGCCATCTTGACCGCGAACCCGGGGACCGGCAGCCAGCTCGGGCGACCGAGCGCCTTGCCGAGCGCCTTCGAGAACTCCGAGTTGCGCACCGAGCCGCGGACCAGGTTGATCGGGCCGCGATAGCGCTCGTCGGTCGCCGCGGCGACGTAGCCGGCGACCACGTCGTCGCGATGAATCCAGGGCATGAACTGCCGGCCGTGACCGATCCGGCCACCGACGAAGAACTTGAACGGCGTGGTCAGCTT
>JAYUYE010000747.1:0-3512 GCA_043752985.1 Myxococcales bacterium | reverse complement strand
CCCTGCTTCGCCTTGCCGGCGCGCAGGTTCGTGACGAACGCGCGGAACATGCCCCAGTAGTCGACGCCGCCGTGGGTCCAGAACTTGTTGTCCTCGGCCGCGACAAAGGCCTCGATCACGATCGGCGGGACCTTGTCGTATGGAACGTAGGTTCGGCGCTCGGTATAGATCTCACCGATCCGGCGATCGTTCGCGTCGAGAATGGTCGTGACCTGCTTCGGCTTGTAGTCGCTCAGCGACTTGTAGTCGGGAAGCTTCGGATCGCGCCCGAACATCCAGAACACGAACGCGGCGGTCGCGACGAGGAGGAGCGCACCCGAGAACGCGACGACCGAGACCCACTTGAGGACGGCAAGCCAGGTTCGGCGCGGCTTCGCCGGCGGCTTGCCGCCGAGCCTGGGGGTGCTGCGCCGCTGCGGGGTAGGTTGCGCGCGACCGATCGACGGCTGAGGCTTCTGAGACCACATCCTTATCGTCGATCCCGAACCGGGGCCCGTGGGCATGGAGTCATGGTGTGCAAGGCGGATACCGTGAAAGACGAGGACCTCAGCATCAGGCACCCGGATCATCCCCTGGTTGCGTCCGCTTTGCCACACCGCCGCGTGTCCGTCGAGACACGCGATCTCGAGGGAAATCGCCCGCCTGGCCCCGGATCAACCGAGGATGCGTCCGAGGATCCCGACCGCGCCCCGCATCCCGAGCGTGAACCAGCGCGCGCGCAGTCGGTGCAGGCGCTGGTGCTCGAGGTCGCCGAGCGTACCGATCGCCGCGCGGCGCCTGGCCGCGATCCGGCTCATCGCCAGGGCCACGGTGACGCTGAGGTTGAAGCTCTCGGTGAACCCGAACATCTGGACGCCGAGGGCGCCATCGCAGGCGTCGATCGTCGGCTGTGCAAGCCCGGCATGCTCGTTCCCGAACGCGACCGCTATCGGTGACGTGACATCGACATCCTCGACGGTATGCGGCGCGCCAGGCAGCGTCGCGTAGACACGGAAGCCGCGGGCCTGAAGCGCACGCACCGCCGCGATCGGATCTTTCCAGCGCATGAGGTCAATCCACTTGTGCGAGCCGCGCGTCACCCCGCCCGCGGCACTGAACCGGTCGCCAGGCTCGAGCACGTGCAGCTCTTGCAGCCCGATCGCTTCGGTCGTGCGGATCGTGGCCGCTGCGTTGTGAGGATCGTAGGTGTCCTCGACGATCGTGACCACCGAGCCGAGCCGGGCCGCGAGCACGCCGTCGATCCGTGCGATCCGTTCAGGTGTCATCATCGGTGCGAGAGCGGCGCAAACCGCGTCAGGGCCATGGCGCTCGATCACGCGGTCGATTGCGTCGGACACCGCGGGAAGATACCGTGCCGGCGCCGTGAACGAGGGTGGACCGGGGCGGTTCGTCGGAGACCGCTATCAGATCGTTCGCGAGCTTGGTCGCGGCGGGATGGGCGTGGTCTATCTCGGCCGCGATCTCCGGCTCGACATGGACGTCGCGATCAAGTTCCGCGGCATGGTCCACACCGACGCGACCCTGTGGATCAAGCGCGAGTTCCGCGCGGTAGCCTCGCTGCGCCATCCGAACCTCGTCGAGCTGTACGAGCTCGTCGCGCACGAATCGTCCTGCTACTTCACGATGGAGTACTTGCGCGGGATCGATCCGCGGCGCTACGTCGAGCGCCGCCACGTCGACCGCCCATTCGTCGAGCCCAGCACGCAGAGCGCGCTGCCGCTGCAGGACACTGCGCAGTCCGAGGTCGCGACCTTGCCGCCAACCAGCGTGTTCGGCCGCGCCGTGCCAATCGTGGACTTCGCGCGGATCCGCAGCGTGCTGACCCAGCTCGCCGAAGGACTCGCGTTCCTCCACGCGCGCGGCGTGATCCATCGCGACATCAAGCCGTCGAACGCGATCATCGTCGACGGCGCGGTCAAGCTGCTCGACTTCGGGCTCGCGCTCGAGAGCCGACGTCAGCAGGAGGACCTCGCCCGCGAGACTCGCGTCGTCGGGACGGCCGCGTATCTCGCGCCCGAGTACCTGTCGAATCTCGTCGTCGGACCGCAGATGGACGTTTACTCCCTGGGGGTGCTCGCGTTCGAGCTGTGCACGGGCACCCCGCCGTTCGGTGGAACGCTGCACCTGTTGACGCGGATGAGCAGCAACATCCGCCTGCCACGGATCAGCGAGGCCAACCCGGAGATTCCGCCCGATCTCGACGACCTGATCCTCTCGATGCTCGCGCAGGATCCAGCGCAGCGGCCGACCGCGTTCGACATCGCGACCCAGCTCACCGGCAATCTGTCGCAACCACGCGGCCGGCGCGAGGTCCGGTTCCTCGGCCGAAGCGACGAGCTTGCGCGGCTCGCGGAGCGGATCGTTGATCCCGCGCCGCATGGCCGGCTCGTGCTGATCACCGGTCCTTCGGGTGCGGGCAAGACGGCATTGCTCGACGAGGCGGTCAGTCGCGCCCGCGGTGCGGACACGTTGATCTGGCGCGGGCGCTGCCACGAGCGAGAGCGCGTTCCGTACCGCGCCTTTGATCTGATCGTCGATGATATCGCGACGGAGCTCGCTGGCGACCCCCGCCTCGCGAAGCTGATCGATCACGCGGCCGCGCTCGCCTCCGTGTTCCCGGTGCTCGCGCCGCTGCTTGGCTCCGCACGCGGCGACGATCCGGCCGCCACCGATCTCCGCGTCGAGCGCGAGCGCGCTTTGCTCGCGATGGCGCAGATGTTCGCGCAGCTGATCACCGGCGCGCGTGCCGTGATCGTGATCGACGACCTGCAGTGGGCCGACGAGGACAGCCTCGAGCTGTTGTCGGTGGTCGTCGAGCGGATCGGCCGCCCCCTGACCGTGATCGCATCGTGGACCACGCATGCCGCCGGCTCGATCCCTCACGCGCTGCTCGCTCGGCTCGGTGCCGCCTCCGAGCTCCACGACGTCCCCGCGATGACGACGCTCGATCTCGAGCAGATGATCGCGGAGCTCGCGCCGTCGGTGCCGCTCGCTCGCGTGGTGGCGGCAGCGCTCCTCAGCGCCGGCAGCCCGTACCTCGCCGAGCTGATCGGACGCGAGCTCGGAGAAACCGATGTCACCGACCCGCACGACGCCGAGGTCCGCCGACTCGATCGCCTGTCGTCGGACGAACGCGCTGTCGCGCAGATCGCGGCGCTCGCCGGCGGCACCGCCAGCTTCGAGCAGCTCAAGGCGCTCGCGGAGCTACCATCGGAGCGCCTGCAGTCGGTGCTGCGCGGTCTCGAGGACGCCAAGATCGTGCGCGCGACACCGGTGACCGCCGGTGATCCCGTCTACGTCTTTTATCACCAGCGTCTCCGCGAGACCGCGACCGCGGCGATGACCGACGCCGCTCGTCGCGCGCTGCACGAGAAGTTCGCCACCTGGTTCGAGCGCACGACACCGGATCCCGGTCAGCTCGCGTATCACTGGCACACCGCCGGCCAGCCCCTGCGTGCAGCGCGCTGGGCGATCTCTGCCGGCGATGCCGCGCGCGCTCAGCTCGCGTGGAT
>JAYUYE010000746.1:0-3517 GCA_043752985.1 Myxococcales bacterium | reverse complement strand
CCTCGGGATCCGGCGCGCCCTTGGGGATCCCCCACGGCGCCCGCCGGTTGTAGTTACCGGCCGGGTGCACGAGCAGCACTTCCACCGAACCGTCGACGTGCCGGTATAGCAGGGTGCCTGACGAGAGCTTTGCGCGTGCCTCGGACATCCCACTTTGACCGTGCAAGACCCCACCGATCAAAGCAAGCATCTTGCTGGCGATTTCAGCGATCTCAGCAGGTTGTACCGAGCCCGGCGGCGGTCGTGGTGCCAGGAGATTCACGGGTGTATCGTGATCCCCGAAGGAGCGACGATGTCCCAAGATCAGCGTCAGGCCTGGTTCGCGCGGATGATGGAATCGGGTCTCGAGCATTCGATCTTCCAGCCCAGCGACGTGCTCGCGCACGCGACGCCGGACGTGCTTGCCAACCATCTGCCGCCCGAGCTCCTGAGCAAGGTGCTCCAGGCCTCGCTGGCCTCCGGCTCGATGACGCCCGAGCGTGTGCTCGAGACCGTGACACCCGAGCTCCTCGCGAAGCACCTGCCGCACGATGTGCTGTGGGCCTGCATCGCTGCCGCGGCGGCCCGCTCAGGAGTGTCGACGTCGTGAACTTGAAAGCGTTCTTCGTCGACGCGCTGTCGAGTGCGCTCGACTTGGGAATAGCGACACCGGACGACGTGCTCCGTCACGTCACGCCGGATCTACTCGCCCTGCACCTGCCACGTCCGCTGTGGGCTCGCCTGCTCACCGCCTGTGTCGGTGCCTCGCGGGTCGATGCGCAGCTCGTCGTCGAGACCGTCGGCGTCTCGAATCTGTGCGAGCACATCCCGAGCGCCGCGATCTGGTCATGCCTCGCCGAGCTCGGTCAGCGCTCGCTCGGTGGCGACGTCACCGCGCGACCCGCGATTGCCACTACCCCCGCCGCTCCGTCGATCGTCAGCCGGCCGGCAAAGCCGAACGCGCCGCTCTCGATCTCAGGCCCGCCGCCGCCCGAGCCGCCCAAGCCTGCTCCAGCCACTCCGCCGCCGATGGCAGGCCCGAGCATCCCGGCGCCAGCCATGACTACCGGGTCGGCGGATGATCTCGACGAGGAGCGCGGCTCCGGTCCGTCGCGGCCGCGCACCGCCACGGGCAACCGGTTCCGGCAGACGAGCACCAACATCGGCCGGCTCGCGGCGACCAACCAGCGCCGCCCGCAAGCTGCGGCGCAGACCCCTCCTCCGCCCGTCCACGTCGACCCCGCAACGGATCTCCCGACGAGGGGGACCACCGTCCGCCGGGGCGAGACCGAGGTCGAGTCCGACGTGGAGCTCGAGGCGTCGAACGGCGACTGGCGAACTGCGCTCGCGGTCGAGGACGAGCAGCTCGTCGACTGGTCCGCATCGGACGAGACGCTGACCTCCGCGGGCGACGACCCGGCGTTCCGTACCAAGCGCTGAGCGCTGCGACGTCCGAGCGCCGAGCGCCGGGCTCACATCACGCCGCGGCCGGTGCGCGCTCCTCGCACGAAGTGCAGCACGAGGACGACGGCGGCCACGATCACGAGCACGTGGATCAGGCCAGACGCGACGTTGAACACCGTGAAACCAAGAAGCCAGATGATGGTGAGCACGGCCGCGATGGTGAGCAACATGGGGAACCTCCTGGCTTTGAATGGTGCATACAGCTGGCCAATCCTCGTCGGAGGTCTTCGCAGTCCGGTATCCTGGCGCCGTGCGGCAACTTTACGAAGGATCACTCCCCGTCGACTCCGATCACTATGTCGATCATGACGAGGTCGAAGTCGTCGGCCTCGACGAAGTCGTCACGCCGCTGACGATGCTGCAGTTCACGCTCGACTACCCGTTCGAGAAGCCGTTCACCGGCGAGGTCCGCAGCGACGCGGGAACCACGCTCCGGCAGATTATCGATGCGGTCCGTGCGGGCTACCGCGCCGTGTACACCGGCTCGACCAGCCAGGATCACCCGAAGCTCGACAACAAGATTGTCGATGGCGACTACGGACGCGGGTTTCACGAGATCGGGGACCTGGTGATCGAGAGCATCGGGATCGACGACGACGACGGAGTCCTCGACATCGGCATCGGCAGCTGACCCAACCCCTCCTGGGCTGTTGACACCGCCGGGCCAGAGCGGTAACTCCTGTGCCTCTCGGGCGTTTAACTCAGCGGGAGAGTGATTCCTTCACACGGAATAAGTCGGGGGTTCAATCCCCTCAACGCCCACGGTAAAAGAGAAACGATGACGCCCGGTTGCCGCAAGGTACCGGGCGTCGCTGCATCCACGATGCGGAGCTTGGCGCACCGTGAGATCACGGGCGGCGCGTCGCGGGTGAACTCTTCGTGAATCGACCGCCCCCAACGGTCCATCGCGAGCCACCGGAGGCGCCGGCGCCACCACCTGGTGCGATCGTGGATCCGTTGGCGGACACGGTTGTTCGGTGACGAGCTCTCGGACCGGCGCCCGGACAGCAACTGGATCGGCGAAGCGTCAGGTTTGCCTGGCGCTTCGATGTTTTCGGGGGGCGTGTGTTACGAAGCGTGGATGCAGCGCACGATCGTTCGCACCGACAAGGCCCCCGCCGCGATCGGGCCGTACTCGCAGGCGGTCGCGGTTCCGCTCGGTGACGGCAGGAAGATGATCTTCTGTTCGGGCCAGATCGCACTCGATCCGGAGACCGGCGCGATGATCGAGGGCGACGTCTCGGCGCAGACGTCTCGCGTTCTTCAGAATCTCGGCGAGGTGCTCACCGCTGCGGGCGCATCGTTTGGCGACATCGTGAAGACGACGATCTTCCTTTCCGATATGGCCGACTTCGCCGCGGTCAACGCGCTGTACGGCGAGAAGTTCACGAGCGATCCGCCGGCGCGCGCGACGGTTGCTGCCGCCGGATTGCCGCGCAACGCGCGAGTCGAGATCGACGCGATCGCCATCGTCTGACCAGGGAGGCTGCATGTCGTCGTCTTCGATCAAATCGATCCTGACCGAGAACCGCAGCTTCCCGCCGCCCGCCGCGTTCGCGCGGGATGCGCGGGTGAAGAGCCTGATCGACTACGAGTCGCTGTACGCGCGAGCGGAGCGCGACCCCGAGGGGTTCTGGGCCGAGATCGCGAGCGAGCTTGCGTGGGCGACGCCGTGGAAAAGCGTGCTCGAGGGTGCGTTTCCGACGGACGCGAAGAGCCCGGGCGTCACGTGGTTCGATGGCGGCACGCTCAACGCGAGCGTGTCGTGCGTCGACCGTCACGCTCAGAGCTGGCGGAGGAACAAAGCGGCGCTCATCTTCGAGGGCGAGCCCGGCGACACCACGGTGCTGACCTACGGGCAGCTGCATCGCGAGGTCTGCAAGGCGGCGAACGCCCTGACGACACTCGGGATCAAGGAGGGCGACTTCGTCGCGATCTACATGCCGATGGTGCCGGAGGCGGTGATAGCGATGCTGGCGTGTGCGCGGATCGGTGCGCCGCACACGGTCGTGTTCGGTGGGTTCTCGGCAGATGCACTCGGCGACCGGATCCAGGACTGCAACGCGAAGGCTGT
>JAYUYE010000745.1:0-3521 GCA_043752985.1 Myxococcales bacterium | reverse complement strand
GTCAACGCGAGCGTGATGAGGAAGCACAGGACGCGCATCAAGGATTGCCGTACGGGTTCGATCTCGGTGTCAACGTGTTGGTGCCAGGCTGCTGCTTGGGCGCATCTTGCTTGATCACGGGGGGTGGGGGCGGCGTCGTGTCTTCGATCTCCGACTTCACCTTGTTCGGCGGGTCATCGACCTTGACCGTCACGCCCGCGGTCGTCGGCTTTGCCGGCACCGGCTTCTGCGTCGACTTGATATTTGCCGGCTTGACCTGGGTCGCAGCCGCGGGCTTGCTGGTCTTCGGTCGCAGGTCCCTCTCGAGGGCGAGCTCGACGTCCTTGTGGATGCCCGCTTTGATCTCGTAATCGGTCACGGCTGGAAGAAAGCCGTCGAGCTCGAGGCGGAGCCTGTGAATGCCCGCCGTCAACGTGACCACGCCGGTGTACGGCTTGCCGTCGATGATGACCTTCGCGCCGGCCGGGCGCGACCTGACCTCGAGGTAGCCAACGTTCGCCTCGACCGCGCGTAGATCCGGACCGATCGGCGCTACCACTGTCGCGTCCGGTGCGGCCGCCGCCTGGACCGGTTTGACCGGTGCCCGCTGTGGCTCACCGGGTGTGCTCTGCTTCGAGCCCATCGTGACAATCAGTACCGACATCGTCGCGAGCCCGACCGCAAGTGCGAGCGCTATCGCGACCCACGGCCGTTTCATCGCCGCGGCGGGGCGGGGAACCGCGACGACCTTGCCGCTCGCCATCGTGCCCGCGAGCTCCATCGCCGATGCCGAGTGACTCGCAGGTAGCGCGGCCGCAAACGCATCGGCCGAAGCGAACCGACTCGTCGGCTCCTTCTCGAGCGCGCGGTGGACCGCAGCGATCAGCTTCGGCGCGAGCCCGGGGCGGAGCTCGCTCAGGAGCTGCGGCTCGGTGGTCAACAGCTTCGCGACGAGTACAGCGTACGTCGCGCCCTCGAATGGAGGTCGGCCGGCCAGCATCTCGTAGAAGATCACGCCGCACGCGTAGATGTCGGCGAGGTGATCGACCTCGATGCCCATCGCCTGCTCGGGCGCCATGTACAGCGGCGTGCCCATCACCACGCCCGTCGTGGTCAGCTTGGTCGCCGCTGCCTGGAGATCCGGATCCATCATCTTCGAGATGCCGAAGTCGAGCAGCTTGACGAAATCCTGCTGCTCGCCGCCGTCGATCAAGAAGATGTTGTCGGGCTTGAGGTCGCGGTGAACGATGCCCTTGGCGTGCGCCGCACCGACGGCACGCAGCACCTGGCGCATCACGTGGAGCGCGCGCTGCGGCGGCATCGGTCCGCCGTCCTCGATCACCTTGGAGAGCGGGCTGCCCTGGAGCAGCTCCATCACGACGAACGCGCGGCCATCTGGCGCCGTTCCGATATCGCTGACATTGATGATGTGCGGGTTGCCGATCCGGCTCGCGGCATGTGCCTCGCGCGTGAACCGCGCGATCGCTTCGCCGTCACCGCTGTACTTCTCGAGCATCAGCTTGATCGCGACGCGCTTGCCGAGTCCGACGTGCTCTGCCTCGAACACCTCGCCCATGCCACCGCGGCCGATCAACCGCAGGATCTTGAACTTGTTGTCGAGACTGATCCCGATCAGCGAGCTCTCGGCGTGGGCTCCCTGCTGCACAGCGCATTCAATGTAAACCATCTGGCGCGACCGTGCCCGTCCTGATTGGTGAATGACGCCATGGACTTGGAGGCGGTGGTAGGATGAAGGGTGAGCAGGATCCAGCGGTTGCTGACGCGGGTGCGGCCCGGCGGGGCGCTGTCCCTGCTGGCGCGCCTTCCCGTGCCCATCGTCCGGACGGATTGGTTCGCCGCGCGGCTGCCCGAGCACGCGCTCGAGCTGACGAGCCCGCTCGTCGACATTGTCGATCCCGTGGCGGCGCTGCCTGGCGTCCTCGGCGGAGACCTTGTCGTGGTCAAGGACCAGCTCGACGTCGCGGGGATGCGGACCGGTGTCGGCCTCCCTGACGGCGGAGATCTCGCAGACGCCGACTCCGCGATCGTCGCCCGGATCCGCGCTGCCGGTGGGACGATCCTCGGCAAGGCGAAGATGACCGAGCTCGGGATGGACGGGCTCGGTACGATGATGCCGTACGCGATGCCCGCAAATCCGCGGGCTCCCGGTTACTCGCCTGGCGGCTCGAGCACCGGCACGGCAGTCGCGGTCGCGAGCGGACTCGCGCGCTACGGCGTGGGCGGAGATGGCCTCGGCAGCGTGCGAATCCCCGCGGCGTTCTGCGGCCTCGTCGGACTCAAGCCGAGCCGTACGCGACTACCGCGCGAGGGGATCCGCAGTCCGGTGCGCTCGCTCGACGCGGTCGGCCCGATCACGCGAACCGTCGACGATTGCGCGCGGCTGTGGCAGGTGATGGTCGGCGAGCCGATCGAGACACTGGCGCCGTGGCTGCCCGATCGCGTCGGCGTTCCGTTGTTCGCGGAGCCGGTCCGCGTCGCGGACTCGATTCGCGCGGCATTTGTCCGGATGCTCGCGGCGCTCGGCGTCGGTGTCGAGCGCGTGCCGTTGCCGGGGTTCGACTCGGTGACGTTCCTCGGTGGGATGACCGGCGCCCACGAACTATCGACGGGCCCGTACGCGGACCGCACGAAGTCTCCGGGCGGGCTGATGAGCGTGGCACTCGGACGATCGTTCTCGGCGCGCGACGTTGCTCGCCTGGTCGCTCAGCGCGAGGCGTTGAAGGCGACCACCGCGCGCGTGCTCGAGAAGACGCCGATCCTCGCGATGCCGACAACGGCGATTCCACCGCCTGCCTTGACGCGCGCGGTGGTCGCGAACCAGACCAGCGTCGTGCTGTTGCGCGCGCTCGGTGCTTTCACGCCACTCGCGAATCTGTGCGACCTCCCGGCGATCGCGGTTCCGAGTGGCGTCGACGATCGCGGCAGGCCGCTCTCGATCATGTTTGTCGGAGGGCTCGGTAGCGAGACCACGCTGTTGCGGATCGCGCTTGCCGTCGAGCGGACCGGGCTCGGGACGACGCCGGTTTACTAGGCGGACAACGTCAGGATCACGGAGGCGGCGATGGACATCGACGCTAACCAAGGCCGGCACGTTTCGGCGCGAGCCCTCAGCGTTTCGGCGTGCCTGCGACATCGACGACGGCGGCGGCATACGCGACGGCCGCCGCCTCGCACGCATCGAGTTCGCCGGTGAGCCACGCGCACGCGAAGTTTGTCTCGGTCGGCGGCGTCGTGATCCGCACGGCGCGAACCTCTGCTGCCTTGAGCGCTGCGTCCAGCCCGATCGTGGCCTCGAGCGGCGGCGCGACCAGGTACGCCATCGGCGTGCCGACCGCGAGGCCGGACTCCTTCGCGAGGTACTCGCCGAGGGACGCGATCACGTGCGGAAACACGGTCACGGTCCGCTTGCCGTCCGCGTCGTAGAAGCACGCGTCGTGCTGCAAGCAGCGAATCAGCGCATTGAGACCTTCGTCGATCTCGTCCGGATCGCGCGCGCCGATCACACCGAGGATCTCGCCGGA
>JAYUYE010000744.1:0-3524 GCA_043752985.1 Myxococcales bacterium | reverse complement strand
CTCACACTCGGTGCGGGGCTCGTGACCTGGCACTACGCAACGCACGACCCGTTCGAGTACGACCTCACCCAGCTTCGCTCACAGGCACCCGATGCGATCCGTGCGCGGCAGTGGCTCGCGCTGTCTGACGAGACCTTCGGCCGTGGCCTCGCCGGCCTCGCCGGCAGCACGTACGTCGCGGTTGATCACGCCGACCAAATCCCGCACGTGGTCGAGGTGCTGCGCGCCACGGCGAAGCAGCAACCGATCATCGGGCCGATCCAGTCAGTTCTCGACGTCGTCCCCTCCGATCAGCCGGCCAAGCTCGCGGTCCTCGCCGAGCTACGCGCCCAGATCGACGAAGCTGCCGGCATCCTCGACGGTGCCGAGCGCGACGACCTCCTCGCGCTTCGCCCACCCGATGACCTCGCGGCGATCACGATCGACACGCTGCCCCCCGCGGTCGCGGCGAAGCTGACCGAGCGCGATGGTCGCCGCGGCCTGATCGTCGCGGTCAAACCCGGCGGAGACTTCGACGAGCGTGACGGTCGCGATCTGATCGCGTTCGCCGGAGCGCTGCGCGACGCCCCGATCCAGAACAAGGTCACGATCGCCGGCGCCAGCGTGATGTTCGCGGACGTCCTCACCCAGATCCAGGACGACGGTCCCGTCGTCACCGCGATCGCGATCATCGGCCTCGTCGTGATGGTCGTGCTCGTGGTCGGTCGCTCACGGCGCTCCGTCGCCGTGCTCGCCGCCACGGGCGCAGGCAGCCTCGCGATGATCGCGGTGTGCGCGCTCGCCGGCCTCAAGATCAACTTCCTCGACTTCGTCGCCCTGCCGATCACGCTCGGCCTCGGCATCGACTACGCGATCAACATCGCCGATCGCGCTGCGACCGGAGACCCTCTCGCTGCGCTGCGCTCGACGGGCAGCTCGGTCGTCGTGTGCTCGCTGACCACCGTGATCGGCTACGGCTCGCTGCTCGTCAGCGACAACCTCGCGATCCGCGGCTTCGGCCTCGCGTCGCTGATCGGCGAGCTGACGTGCCTGCTCGCCGCGCTCGTGATCGTCCCTGCCATCATCGCGCTTCGTGTTCAGAGCCTGACGTCGAGTGAACCTGATTTCGAACACTCTCGGTCAGCGACTGCCAGCCATTCCAACTAGTTAGCCGCTGGTCCAGGTCTCGCAATGGTCGGACCACATGGCCGACACGATCCCCGCGCATCCCACGCTCCGGCGCACGAAGTCCCTGCTCCGTGCCGCCAAGATCATGCTCGACGTCGTTGCCGCCGCGGTCGACCGCGACCGTCCGCTGGTCACGCACCTCGTGATCACGCGCCGCTGCAATCTCTCCTGCGGCTACTGCTTCGAGTACGACAAGGTCAGCCAGCCGGTCCCGCTCGAGACGCTGAAGGCTCGCATCGATCACCTCGCGAAGCTGCGCTCGGTGTTCGTGGTGCTGACCGGTGGCGAGTCGCTGCTCCACCCTGATGCGATCGAGCTCGTGCGCTATGCGCGCGAACAGGGCATCACGCCGTTCCTCAACACGAACGGCTATCTCCTGACGAAGTCCATCATCGAGGGTCTCAACGACGCCGGCCTCTACGGCCTCCAGCTGTCGATCGACAACGCGAAGCCCAACGACGTCAGCAAGAAGTCGCTCAAGCCCCTGATGCCGAAGCTGCGCTTGCTCGCGCAGCACGCACGCTTCCACGTCCGCATCAACACCGTGCTCGGCTCGAGTGCGCCCGCCGAGGCGCTCGAGGTCGCGCGCACCGTCGTTGCGTTCGGCTTCGACAGCAATTGCTCGCTCGTCCGCGATGAATCCGGTGCGCTGATCAAGCCCGACCCGGCCACGCGCGCCGCGTACGACGAGATCCGCGGCCTCGGCAATCGCCTGCCGTCGTTCATGGACGACGACTACACGAAGACCCTGCTCGACAAGGGTACGATGGAGTGGAAGTGCCGCGCCGGCGCGCGCACGTTCCTCGTCGACGAGAACGGCGTCGTCCAGTTGTGCCAGCCGCGCGCGACGCCCGACGGCAAGCAGCTCCTCGCCTACACCGTCGACGACATCCGCACGGCCTTCGATGCGCCGAAGCCGTGCGCCGCGACCTGTCCGATCGCATACGCCCACCACGCGAGCAAGCTCGACGGCTGGCGCTCCCAGAAAGGTCCGCCGATGCTCGTCGGTGCGCAGGCCGCACCGGCCCTTCCCTCCGGCTCGATGGGGCGCCGCGTGCCGGCGCTCTCGGTCGTCGCCTGACGCGCGAGGGCTTGCGGCCGGGAGCATCCATCCTAAACTGGATGGGATGACCGACACACAGCGGACTCGCGAGCTGACGAAACTGCACGCCGAGCTGTTCGCTGCGCAGAATCGCGGGCTGCACGGGGTACTCGCCGTCGTGATGATGATGGTGTTGATCGGATCGTCCGTGTTCCGACCCGCGCTCGCGATCTTCGCCGGGATGTTCCTGCTCGGAGGTCTCGTCCTGATCTGGCGTGCGGTTCGCCGGCATCGCAACGTGCGTGCGTTCTGCCGCGACGCACGCCTGGTCGATGCGCAGATCATCGCGCCGTCGTCGCGGCCGGACCATGACGGTGGCTGGTACCAGGAGCTCGCGATTCCCGATTCCGAACGCGCCGTGGTGGCGCGGGTCAAGCGGCGGTGGCCGCGCAGCTCGCTCGTGGTGGAGCCAACGCAGGTGGCAACCTGGTACGCGCCGACCTCTTCGATCGTGATCAGCTTCGATCCGCGCGGCGAGCCCACGCTCGGTCGCATCGAGACTCGGCCCCTACCGCCGGCAGCGCTCGTGCAGCGGTAGCGCGCTCAGGGCGTCAGCTCGATTCCGAGCGACCCGCTGGGACCACCATAGTTGTCGCGGCCCAAGGCGTCGTATCCGATCGTGGTGAGGTAGTGAAACGAGGCGTACGGCGCGACCCAGTCTGTCGCACGCCACGCCACGGTGATCCCGGCCTCCGCGCCGACTGCGAAGCTCGAGTCCTTGCCGGCGAACAGGCGATTCTCGACCTCGCTGACTCGCTCTCCCATCACCGCCTTGCGGTCCTCGCCGTGGAGATAGAAGCCAAACGCCGCCTGTCCCACGGTGATCGGCACCGAGAGCCGCAGGGGCCCGACCTCGACCGTCGGGGCGACGTGCAGGCCCACGAAGTTGCCATCGCTACGGAGCGCGACCATCGAGGACCCGTTCCAGCTCTGGCCGTCTACAGGAGCAGTGTCAAACGTCTTCGGGTTGATCGGACCGGGACGGTTGAAGCCGGCGAGCCCGACCCGGAGGTGGCCGCCGAGGATCGCGGCGCCGACCGCGAAGCCAAGTCCGTGGCTGTAATGATCGCCGACCCCGAGCGCGCGGTACTCGGTGGAGACGAACGCGCGCGCGG
This sequence comes from Myxococcales bacterium, assembly GCA_043752985.1. Classification (GTDB taxonomy): domain Bacteria; phylum Myxococcota_A; class Polyangia; order Haliangiales; family Haliangiaceae; genus JABFXX01. The sequence continues at coordinate 140 of JAYUYE010000744.1, read as the reverse complement.
AGCCGCTACCGTGCGCCGCGGTCGGTGCATCTTCCAGATCCGCGAACCGGAGACCGACGAGCACGCCAGCGTCGAACTTCGTACCGTCGCCGTCGTACCCGTATGCGCCACCGCCATGGAGCTCGGCGGTCAACCACACA
>JAYUYE010000743.1:0-3526 GCA_043752985.1 Myxococcales bacterium | reverse complement strand
TCGGTGCATCGGAGATGCAAAGATCGAAGCGGCCGTTCGGCGCGGTCGAGTCCATCGAGCCGCCGACGACTTCGATCAGCGCGCCGTTGACGCCGCAGAAACTCGCGTCGCTATCCCAGTCCACGTACTCGCCCGTGAACCGGATCTGATCGCCGCACGAGCCGTTGTCGATATCGACCGCCGGCACCGGCGCATCGACGGGACCTGCCCCGTCGTCACCGCACGCGCCGAGTAGCCATGTGACACAGACCACGGTGCGAGCTGGGTGCATGCGCGAACGCTAGCATCACTTCTTCGCGATCGGCTTGCTCATCGCGTCGGGCAGCGTCAGCTCTGCGAGCGTGTCCTGGAATCGCACGCGCGCGAGCATGATCTTCTCCTCCTGGTCGACCAACGAGATCGTCGTTTTCTGCACGCGATCCGAGATGTCGCGCATCTTCGCCTTGAGGTGGCTCATCAGGTCCGAGCCGGTCTTCACCGCCTGGAGGGTCAGAATCTGCCCGTGGAGATCATCCATGCGGTCCCTGTAATCGCCGAGCCTGCGGCGGAGACTGACCTGCGCTTCGGTCAGATCGACGAGGCTCTTGTGAATCGCCAGGAGCTTGCGCAGCTGCTCCTTGAGCTCGGGCGTGCCCTCGGGCATCTCGACGTAGACCTTCATCATGTCGAGCGTGACGTCGGCATTGAGGTCGAGCGTCCGCTGCATCGGCGTGGCTTCAGAGATCTCGATGTGCTGGACCTCCCCGCCCTTGAGCTTGACCGCGAACAGGTGTGCATCGCCGATCCGCTCGAACGCGTTCGGAGCCGTGAGCAGCGTCCAGCCCTTGTTCACGGTGTGGCGGATGTAGACGGTCGCGTCCGTGCGCAGGCGATTCGTGATCGCCATCTTCTTGGTGCGGATGTGCTGGACCTCGGCGGTGAGAATGCCGCGCTGCAGCGTGACCAACCGCGACAGCTTGTTCTCCTCGCCATCGTTGCGCTCGACTACGATCTGCCGATCGAGAGCGTACGGAACGACGGCGGAGGCCCTCGGCGGAATCGGCTCGGTCAGCCCTTCGCCGATGAAGCGCTCGTTGCCATAGACGGTGACCGGGCCGGTCTCGAGCGTCGAGTCCGTCGGATTGGTGAACCGCACCGCGCGGAAGGCGAACGTCGCGTTGCCTCGCTCGCTCTCGGCGTCGTAGAGATAGACCACCTCGCCATCGGTCTCCTTGCGCATCATCGAGACCATGGCGCTCGCGCCCTTCTCGACGGTCATCGGGGTCGGGTTCGTAAAGTGGCTCTCACCGACCGGTTGCGCCGTGAGATCCATCGCCTTGTCACCGACGCCCTGCTGCTTCTGCTCCTCGGCTGTCGGCGCCTGCGCCACGAGCCGCACGCGCTCGGCCGAGTTTGGCTCGACCTTGGTCACGACCTTGATCCGCGCCGGCGGCACGCCCTGATCGATCAGCTGATTGCGGACGATGTTCGCGCGGTCGGTCGCGCGGCGGCTCGCATCCGTGCGATTCGCATCCGCGTAGCCTTCGATCACGATCGTCTTGTTCGACTTGATCAGCTGCTGCGTCAGCAGTTTCATCTTTTGATCGCCCTGCGAGACGCGAGCGTCGGAGCGGATGCTTGGATCGTCGGGCGGAGCACTCGCGGTCGTCGTCGGGTGCGCCTTCTTCGTCGCCGGGCGAAACGACTTGCCATGCTTGCCGCCTCCACCATCACCGTAGGAGCGCGGCGATGGTGCTGACGCTGACGTCGGCTCCGCCATCGGGTAACTCTCGACTTCGCGATCTTGATCGTGGTTCTTGTTCGCGACGCGCGCGGCGCTCTTGTCCTCGGGATGACCCTGCGGGCGGCGAATCTCGTCGTCGCCGAGCTCGGCCAGAGCGACCTCGCCACCGCTGGCGTCCGCACCTCCGTACGGCGAGATGCCGCTCGGCGGCGCGATCGCGAACTTGTCCTCGGAGGCGAGGGTCTCGCGATGAACCTGGCGGACGCTCCACAGGTCGTACTTGAACGACAAGGCCGAGCTCGACCCAACGCCGATACGCACGCCGTTCCAGTCCTCGCCGCTCGTGTTGTCGACGATCGCCCAGCCCTCGACCAGGACCTTGCCCTTGTCGCCCACGACGACCCGATAGCTCGGTTTCCATGCCGGCGACTCGGTGACGTAGGTCAGCACGACATCGGCCGGTGCCTTGCTCGGCAGCTGCAGCTTCATGATGAGGTAGTCGCCATCCGCTGCTTGCTCGCGCGGGATCGAGACCGGCAGCGGTTGCTTCGAGATCGCATCGACGACGGTCAGCGACTTGAGGAAGTCATCGACGCGATCGCGAGGGACGCTGACCGTGAGCACGCCGCCCGACACGGTGGCGCGTCGTTCGTAGTAGGCGACACCGTTACGATAGATCACGACGCGGCCGAGGGCGACGTCGTCGACCTTGACGAAGTTGGCGTGCTTGGGACCACAGCCGGCGAACGCGGCGGACAGGAGGATTCCGGCGAGGAGCTTTTTCATAGCGGTCCACGCCAAAACGTACTGCGGCCGAGGCTGGTCTATTTCTTCCCAAGCTTCTTGGTCGGCACCGGGTCCGCCGCCTTGCCTACACGGGTCGCCCGGCGATCCTCGAGCTCTTCCAGCGTCTTTGGCCAGTCTTCCTTGAGGAGGCGCGACAGCGAGCGGTCGGCGAGCAACCGGCCTTCGGTCTGACAGGTCGGACAGTAGTTCGCCTCGTTGTCGGCGTAGACGATGCGCTGCACCGGCGTTCTGCACACGGGGCATGGCTTGCCGTACTTGCCGTGCACGGCCATCTCCTCGCGGAATGCCGTGACCTTGTCGGGGAAGCCGTCGCCGACCTCGTCACGGCTGCGCTGTGTCCACTCCTCGAGGATCCGGATACACGCGAGGTGCAGCGCCGTGATCTCGTCATCGCTGATCGACGACGTCATGCGGAACGGCGACAGCTTCGCGGCGTGCAGGATCTCATCGGAGTACGCATTGCCGATGCCGTCGAACAGCGTGGGGTCCGTCATCGATCGCTTGATCGTGTGGCGCTCGCTGCGCAGCCGTTCGGCGAACTGCGCGGTCGTCGCGGTGAACACGTCGAGGCCGCCGCGATCGAACTCGGCCAGGCCCGCGCGACTGGCGACGAGGTGCAGCGACGCGCGCTTCTTCGGCGACGCCTCGGTGAAGATCAGCGTGCCATTTGGAAAGTCGAACGCGGCGAGCCCGATCTTGCCCGGGACCTTTTCTCCCCGCTTCTTCCAGCGCAGGCGGCCGGCGATCATCAGGTGAATCACCGCGTAGCGATCACCTTCGAGGCCGATCACGATCCGCTTGCCGAGCCGCTCGACGCTCGTCACCGTCGCCCCCGCGAGCTCCTTGGCCGATGGCGTCACCGTACGCAACACGAACGGGCTCGCGATCCGCATGCCCTCTAGCTTTTGCCCGACCGTCAGCGCGGCGAGGCGCTCGACGTAGACAGCGACATCCGGGAGCTCGGGCACGTGACAACCTTAGCGCTCACAGCCAGTC
>JAYUYE010000742.1:0-3527 GCA_043752985.1 Myxococcales bacterium | reverse complement strand
GCTTGAGCACGTTGACCTGGTCGATCGTGAGCGCCGTGCCGAGCGGCGCGATGACCTCGGTGAACCCGGCCTGGTGCAGCGTGATCACATCGAAGTTGCCCTCGACGAGCACCGCCCGCTTCTGCGTCTGCATGGCCTCGCGCGCCTGGGCGAGCCCGAACAGCAGCTTGCTCTTCTTGTAGACCGCGCTCTCGGGAGAGTTGATGTACTTCGGTGGCTCGCTGCCGTCCTCGGCCTTGACCGGCGTGCCGACGATGCGCGACGAGAAGCCGGTGATCTCGCCACCGGGAACGATCACCGGGCAGACGAGGCGATCGCGGTTTCGATCGTAGTAGCCGCCCGACTTCGGACGATGCGCGAGCAGCCCGACGCGCACCGCGAGCTCCATGTCGACGTGCTTGGCCTTGAGGTGATCCGCGAGCAGCCCCCACTCGGCGGGCGCGTAGCCGAGCTGGAACTTGTCGGCGATCTCGGTGCTGACACCGCGCTTCACGAGGTACGCGCGGCCGGCCTCGCCGCGCTTGTCGGTGAGCATGTCGCGATAGAACGCGGTCGCGACCTTGTTGATGTCGAGCATCGCGACGCGTTCGCCGCGCGCGCGCCGCAGCTCGGGCGCCTCCTCGATCCGAGGCACCTCGATGCCGAACCGATTCGCGAGCTGCTCGGCCGCCTCCACGAAGCTCTTGCCCTCGAGCTCCATGATGAACGTGAACACGTCACCGTGCTTCGCGCAGCCAAAGCAGTGATAGAAGCCCTTGTCCGGCGACACGTTGAACGACGGTGTCTTCTCGCCGTGGAACGGGCACAGACCCTTCCAGTTGCGACCCGCCTTGCGCAGCTGCACATGCTGGCCGACGACGCCGACGATGTCGGCCGCATCGCGGATCTGCGTGATGACGTCGTCGGGAATCATCGTAACGACGCGCATCCCCCGCGCGACCCGCGAACCATGACCGATCCCCTTTCGAAACGCGAGGTCAGTGAGCTGGTGAAGCCGGCGACGGCGTGGATGTAGGTGCGGGGCGCGGCGTCATGGCGTGCGGCCGGTTTCCGTCGACGAGGACATACACGACGAGCCCGAGCGTCAATGCGATCCACAGGCCGAGGATGGTTTGGATGCCACGGGTGGTCGACTCGGCGACCTTCGGACCATGATCTTCGTGACCCAGGTCATGCCGGTGCTTGCGGCGCGGCGTGCCGGGAACCTCGGTCGACGGAGTCTCGGCGGTCATCGGGCGGATGATTGCCGCAGGTTTCGGCCGCCGTCAATCAGCGGCTCGCCGCGCGCATCAACCGGGCAAACGCCGCGCCGGCCGCCGCCGCGATCGACTCGGGGGTCGCCGCCGTGGTGTCGGTCTCGGCGACCATCGCGATCACGCACATGACCGAGCCGCTGATCGAGATCGGGACGACGACCAGCTCCCCCAGCGTGTGCCCGAGCGAGACCATCAGCAGCTGATCGATCGGACCGAGATCCGAGGCGGGCGCCCGAGCGGTGGCGTTGCGCTGCGAGGCGCGTGGCACGAGGCCGGGCTGGTCGAGCGGCACCGCGAGCTCCGCGGGCGGCGCGCCGGAGCGGCAGAAGCCTTTCCAGCTCGTCGCGACCTGGCCGCGGAGCACCATGAACGACGCGGCGTGGCACGACGGCGCGAACCGGAACAACGCGTCCATGCAGAGCTCTGCGACGCGATCGCGATCGGTGGCGCGCCGGATCGCACGGGTCGCCTCGCCGAGGGTGTTGCCCGCGGTGCTCGACTCGACGATCCCGAGCGCTGGCGTCTTGGGGACGCGCCGGATCGAGATCCGCGCGACGGCACGCTCGGCATCGGCGACATCGGCGATCGTCCGGACGTACTTGCGGCGAGCTCGGCCCGAGGAGCTCTCCTCCTCGACCGCGCGCGGCACCGCCGCCTCGTGCGCGACATCGGCCGGGAGATCATCGAGCTCTGCGAGGGCAGGGAAGGCCCCGGATGGCTGCTCGGTGAGCGCGAGGTCGATCGCCAGATCATCCTCGGTCGGCGGCCCCACGGCGGGCTCTGGAGGTGGCACGCGAACCGGCAAGGTCGCGGGGCCCGCGTCGGCATCGATCTCGAGCTCGACCTCGAGATCGACTCCGGTCAGCGGCGTGGTGCGCTCGTTCTCGACGTCGATCGCCAGCGGAGCCGCGGTCGGCTGCGCGATGTTGTCGACCTGCGAGTCCTCGAACTCGAGCACCTCGAACTGCGGAAACGACGTGACCTCGAGCCCCGGTGCGCGCATGAACCGCGCTGGCCGCGCGATGCCGTACACGCGCTCGAGCTGGTAGCGGATGCGGAGCTCGGCGGCGATCGAGACGATCAGCTGGTACGGCTCGACGAACATCTCCTCGGCGATCTTCACGAGCGCCTTCCGGCTCAGCGGCGACGCGGCAGCGATCACGATGTCGCGCCGCTCGCCCGTGCGCATCAGTGGCACACAGCAGAACGACTCCGCGATCTCCGGCGGGAGGAGGAGCTGGAGCTCGCGATCAACCTTCTCGAAGTGACGCGCGAACGCGGAGGGCAGGTTGTGCTGGTGCCCGAGGTGGCTCGTCAGCTCGTCGAGATCGATGAGGCCGAGCTCGACGAGGTTCGTGCCGATGCGCGCACCCCACATGACCTGGGCGCGGAGTGCCCGCTCGAGCTGCTCGGCGGTGAGCAGGCCGGCCGCCACGAGCAACTCACCGAGCCTGGCCATAACCACCCTGAGCGTACCAACTAAGCGACGGTCACGTCGTTCGCGAGGTAGACGTCTTGGATCGCTTCGAGCAAGTCGACGCCCTCCTTGAAGGGACGCTGAAAGGCCTTGCGCCCCGCGATCAGGCCCATACCGCCAGCGCGCTTGTTGATCACCGCGGTCATCACGGCATCGCGGAGGTCGTTCTCCCCGGACGCGCCGCCGCTGTTGATCAGGCCGACGCGACCCATGTAGCAGTTGGCGACCTGGTAGCGCGTGAGATCGATCGGATTGTCGCTCGTCAGGTCGCTGTAGACCTTCTTGTGGGTCTTGCCGAGGCCCTTCAGCGCGGGATCGTTGTAGCCGCCGTTCAGCTCTGGCAGCTTCTGCTTGATGATGTCGGCCTGGATCGTGACGCCGAGGTGGTTGGCCTGGCCGGTGAGATCCGCGGTCAGGCTCTGATCGCCGCCCGCCGTCTTGAACGCATTGTTGCGGACGTAGCACCACAGCACCGTGAACATGCCGAGCTCGTGCGCCTGGGCAAATGCGTCCGCGATCTCGTGGAGCTGGCGCCGTGACTCGGGCGCGCCCCAGTACACGGTCGCGCCGACGCCGACCGCGCCCATGTTCCAGCACTGACGGATGTTGCCGAACAGCGTCTGGTCGTACGTGTTCGGGAAGCTCAGCAGCTCGTTATGGTTGATCTTCACGATGAACGGGATCTTGTGCGCGTACTTGCGCGCCATGATCCCGAGGACGCCGTAGGTCGAGGCGACCGCGCTGCAGCCGCCCTCGATCGCGAGCTTGATGATGTTCTCCGGATCGAACATTGC
>JAYUYE010000741.1:0-3528 GCA_043752985.1 Myxococcales bacterium | reverse complement strand
TGAACTGGGAGACGACGAGGACGCCGCCACCGATGTCGAGGACCGAGCGGTTCATCTTCCCGGCGTCGTCGGCAAAGATCCGGAGATGGACGATCTTGTCGACCGTGTACGCGAGGTCGGCCGGCCCATCACCCGCTCCCGCCCCGAGGAAGACCAGGAGCCCCTGCTCGATCGAGCCCGTGACCCGCTCCTCGACGGTGACCTTCGCGCGGCGGACCCGCTGGACCACGGCTCTCATCGATCGGAGCATCGCAGGCAACCCGGCCGCCTTGCCAGGGGTCTGACCGTCGCCTAGGATGCCCGCGTTCATGAGGTACCTGATGTGCGTCGCGCTGCTCGTGGCCGCCGGTTGCGGTGATGAGATCGGCGACGAGTGCATCATCGGTTCGGACTGCAGCCCGAACGGCGACCGGTCCTGCGATACGTCGTCGCGCGGCGGGTACTGCACGATCCAGGGCTGCGACTACAACACGTGCCCCGAAGAGGCGGCCTGCATCCGGTTCTTCACCGGCCGGTTCGAGAACCGCTGCTGCGGTCCCGCGTGCGCCGCCCCCGTGACCTGCACCCTCGACGAGCTGTGCTCGCTCGACGGCTACTGCGTGCCCCGCTCCTCCGAGGTTCGCTACTGCATGCGGACCTGCGACGGCAACGACGACTGCCGCGACGGCTACGAGTGTCGTGACCTCGAGCTGATGCGCCAGCATGGCGGCGAGCCGGTCCTGTCGCCGGGTCAGCCGATCGACGACAACGCTCCGAAGTTCTGCGCTTCTGGCCTGGACTGATACGGTCGCGAGCCGCCCGGCGAGCAAGTGCCCTTGGGGTACGCTCCGGTCGTGTCGATCGGGTCGTTCCTGCTCCGGCGCCTGGGCTCCGGGCTCCTGGCGATCGTCGGCGTCTCGATCCTGGTCTTCGCGTTCCTTCACCTCGTCCCCGGTGATCCCGTCGATCACCTCGCGGGCGGCGAGGCGACCCAGGCGCAGCGCGAGAAGATCGAGCAGTGCATGGGCCTTGACCGCTCGCTGCCGATGCAGTTCGTGACGTTCCTCGGTCATATCGTCGACGGTTCGCTCGGTCATCAGTGCCCGGACCCCAAGGGCAAGCCCACGGTCGCCGCGCGAATCGTCGAGGTGTTCCCGCACACGATGTGGCTCGCGGTCGGAGGGATGTTGATCGCGATCGTGCTCGCGCTTCCGCTCGGCATGCTCGCGGCGGTTCGGCGCGGTAGCTGGATCGACACGCTCGCGACGACGGTCTCGCTGTCGATGGTCGCGCTGCCGCAGATGATGTTTGCGCCGCTGCTCGTGTTCTGGTTCTTCGTCACGCTCGGCTGGTTCCCGGGTCCGACCGAGACCGGCCCCCTCGCGCTCGTGTTGCCGGCGATGGCCGTCGGCACGCACCTGATGGCGATGCTCGCGCGGATGACGCGGAGCTCGCTCGTCGATGTCCTCGGCGAGGACTACGTGCGAACCGCGCGGGCAAAGGGCTTGCCCGAGCGCGACGTGCTGTTCCGCCATGCGCTGCGCAACGCGCTGCTGCCCGTGATCACCGTCGCGGGTCTGCAGTTCGGCTCGCTGCTGTCGGGAGCGATCATCATCGAGAATGTCTTCGCGCGGCCGGGCCTCGGCTCGACCCTCCTCGAGGCGATCCTCGAGCGGAACTACCCGGTCGTTCAGGGCACCGTCCTCGTGATCGCGGCGATCTATGTCGTCGTCAACATCCTCGTCGATCTCGCCTATGGCCTCGCGGACCCGAGGATCCGCCGGTCATGAAGAAGCTCAAGTTGTCGCCGAGCGGCTGGGTCGGACTCGTCATGTTGACGACCTTCGTGCTCGCCGGGATCTTCGGTCCTCTGATCGCGCCGTACGACGTCGGGCTGACCTCGCTCGATCTCGATCACCGGTTCGAAGGCCCGTCGACGGCGCACTGGCTCGGCACCGACAGCAAGGGCGCGGACACGCTGTCGCAATTGCTTTGGGGTGCGCGCAGCGCGCTCCAGCTCAGCTTCATCGTCGTCGCGATCTCGTCGTCGATCGGCCTCGCCATCGGCACGATCGCCGGCTGGTTTCGCGGCGTCGTCGACGAGATCCTGATGCGGATCGTCGACATCTTGATGGCGTTTCCCGGGATCCTGCTCAACATCGCGATCGTCGCGGTCGTCGCGCGTCCCGGCATCGGCGTCATGATCCTCGCGCTGTGCGCGAACGGCTGGGTCGGCTACGCCCGGGTCGCGCGCGGCCAGGTGCTCGCGCTGCGCGAGCGCGACTACGTGACCGCCGCCGTCGCACTCGGCGCCTCGAACCGCCGCGTCATGTTCAAGCACCTGATCCCGAACCTCATGGGCCCGGCGCTCGTGCAGATGTCGTTCGGCCTCGGCGGCGTGATCATGATCGAGGCCGCCCTCTCGTTCCTCGGCGTCGGTCCGCAGGTCGACTACACGTGGGGCGCGATGCTCGACCAGGCCCGGACGTTCCTGTGGAAGGGCGACTGGGTTCGCGTCTACGCCGTCGTCCCTGGTCTCGCGATCATGTGGGTCGTCCTCGGCGCCAACCTTCTCGGCGACGGGCTGCGCGACGCACTCGATCCGCGCCAGCGCGGTCGGTCGTAGTGGCCTTCCGCGTCCGCGTGTGCCGGCTCGCCGATGTGGTTCCCGGCGAGCTCCGCGCGTTCACCGTCGCCGGCGTCACCTGGCCCGTGATCGTCACCTACGCCGGATCGACGCTCGTCGCGTGCGCCGGCGTCTGCCCCCACGAGGACGTCGGCCTCTCGACCGGCCACCTCGAGGACACAACCCTCGTGTGCCCAGGGCACGGCTACGGCTTCGATCTCACCACCGGCCTGTGCACCCACGACGCGACGCTCGTGCTGCGCCGCTATCCGATCACGCTCGTCGGCGACGAGGTCTGGGTCGACCTCCTGTAGCTCGACGTTGCAGTATGCTCGCGCCGAGATGCGAGACGCATTCGTGGTGTCGGCGTGGTTGCTCCTGCTCGCGTGCGGCGATTCGACATCGCGGAAGGCCGAACCGCCCGCGACCCCGACGTTTGTTCCGACGTGCAACGCAGACATGGCGCCCGCCCGTGATCGTGACGGCGGTCCGATGTGCCTCGTGCCGGCGGGCGAGGTCGTGATGGGCACGCCCGTCGACAAGAACGCGCATATCGATGGTCCCGCTCGCCGCGTGCGGATCTCGCGAGCGTTCTACATCGATCAATACGAGGTCACGACCGCGCAGCTCTCGAAGTTTCTGAACAGCGCGCCGCCTGCGTGTGGCAAGGCCCAGAAATTTTGCATGGGGGGTGATTTCCCGGAGACGATCGATGTCGACAGTCCCGGGTTTCCGCCGCACGAGGGGAAACCGGGGCTTCCCGCGGAGGCCACGTTCGCGGGGGCCGAAGCGTACTGCGCGTGGGTGGGCAAGCGACTACCGACCGAAGCGGAGTGGGAGCTTGCTGCGCGTCACGATCCCGCGACGGGCGAGGACCGCACCTATCCCTATGGCAACGAGCTGCGTCCGCGCGCGGCCAACGT
>JAYUYE010000740.1:0-3532 GCA_043752985.1 Myxococcales bacterium | reverse complement strand
AGGTGACCCGCGAGGATCTTCTGGACGGGGCCGTCCCACGGCACCGCGCCGCAGATCAGCTCGTACAACAAAATTCCGACGCCGTAGACGTCACTCGCAGGTGACGCCGGGTTGCCGCGGATGCGCTCGGGCGCGACGTAGTGCGGCGTGCCGGACAGCGAGGTCGAGGCGCGGCTCGCGACCAGCGAGCGAGCGAGCCCGAAGTCGAGAAGCTTCGCGACCATCTTCGAGCGCTTGCCCTCGTGGTCCTCTTCGGAGATCAGGATGTTCTCGGTCTTGATGTCGCAGTGGACGACGTTCTGCTTGTGGATGTAGTGCAGCGCCTCGGCGACCTGGAGGACGATCTCGCACGCCTTGCGGACGCCGATGCGCTTCTCGCGGAACAGGATCCGGTTCAGGGGTTCGCCATCGACGAACTCCATCACCATGAACATGCCGACCTTCTCGTCCTCGCCGAAGTCGACGACCGCCGTGATGCTCGGGTGGCTCATCGCCGAGGCGAACCGCGCCTCGCGGTAGAACAGCTCGCGCGCCTCGTCGGTCTCGGCGACCGTGTTCGAGATGATCTTGAGGGCGAACGTTCGCGACAGGTGCGCGTGCGTGACCTTGTAGACCTTGCCCATGCCGCCCTGCCCGATCCGGGAGACGATCTGGTAGCGGCCACCGATCAGCGACGAGTGCTGCGCCGTGTGGTCGCGCTGGCCACCGCTGCGCGCGGGCGGCATCGGCGTGTTCATGCTGGAGCCTGCGCGCTGCGTGACGTTCTTGCTGACCTTCTCGGGTGCGGCCGGCCGGTTGGTACGGCTCGGCATCGCCGGAGGCGGATGCGTCGGCATCGCGCGGGCACCCGAGATCGTCCGCTGGTTGGGGTGCAGCGCGCGGCCGTCGAGGCGGACCTCGCTCGAGTCGTCGTGGAGGTGGACCTCGGGGAGGCGCGGCAGCTCGGCCGTCAGCGGCTCCTTGGTCGGGGCCCGGTGGCGCGAGCGAGGAGGCGCGTCGTCGTCCTCGGGCGGTGGCGGCAACGGCAGCATCGGCGGCCTCCGGCCGGAGGGATTGCGCTGATCCGCCACGAAGTCTGATGTTACACGAGTTAGAGTCGCAGCGTCGATGCACGACCTGTGGTCGAGCGCGAGCTACGAAGCGCACCTGTTGTCGTTGCCGTTCGCACTCGCGCCGGCCGCGATGCTGATCGTCATCGCCTACACCGCGGTGATGCGCGGCGCCCCTGCGCTCCGCGGCTGGCTGCTGCTCCACTGCCTGTGCCTCTTGCCGTACGCGATGGTGATGATGGTGTCCCCGTCGATCAAGGAGGGGTCGGTGGCCCGGGTCCTGTTCCAGGTCGCCGCGTCCTTCCTTCCGATGGCCGCGGTCGCCGGCACGGCGTTCCAGCTCGCGTTGATCCGCAAGTACCGCACGTACCGGGTGCTGGTCTGGATCGGCGTGGCCAGCTCGATCGTGTGGATTGTCACGTGCACGACCGGCGCCTCCGTCAGCAGCGTCCGCTACCTCGATGCGGGTCTGTGGTACGCGAACGCCGGCCCGTGGGCGTGGCTCGCCCTCATCCACACCTGCATCCTCTCGATCGGCGGCTTTGCCGGCCTGGGCTGGGTCGCGCTCAAGAGCCGGCCGTCCGACGAGCGCCGGCAGCTGCGGCTCGCGCTGCTCGCGAACCTCGTCACCTATGCGGGCCTGATCGACGTCGGGCTCGCGTACGGGATCGGCGTGTTCCCCCTCGGCTGGCTGCTCTCGGGGGTCGGGAGCCTGCTCGTCGTGCGCGCCCTGATCGTCGAGGATCTGCTGCGCGTCCGCGCCGTCGATACCCGCGCCCCACTGCTGGTGGCCCACGTCGCCGCTGCGATCCTGCTCGCCTGGGTCGTGCTCGAGCAGCTCGGCGCAAACCTGCCATGGTGGGTGACGATGGTGGCGCTGTGCATGTGCTTTGGCTCCGTGCGCGCCTCGGTCGCAACGCTCAGCCTCATCAACCGCGGCGGCCGCGCGGGCGAGGGCCCGCTCGAGCGTCTGCTCGCACAGCTCGTCAGTCGCGCGCGAACGATGATCGAAGCTTCCTCGATCGCCCAGCTCGCGATCGATATCGTCGAGCTCGGGATCGGAATTCGCCCGCGCGTGCTGCTCGCCTCGATCGAGGACTGGGGCTGGACGACGGAGACCGGCGAGCGTGTCGCCGACGAGCTCGCGCCCGATCCGCTGATCGTGAGCTGGCTCGCGGAGCGCCGGACCGCCGTGTTCGCCGATGACCTCGATCCGGTGCCTACCGATCTGCGCGAGATGCTGTCGACGCTGTTCGAGCGCAACGGCGCACGCGCGATCGTTCCGGTCGGAAGCGCCGACGAGCTGATCGGGCTCATCGTGCTGTCCGGCGCACCACGCACGCTCCGCGGCCGCACCCTCGCGTTCCTCGAGCGGACCTCCGAACGGCTCGCCGAGGCGCTGCTCCACGCCCGCATGGCGAAGCGCGCCGCCGAGCGTGCCAGCCTGGCTCGCGAGGTCGAGCTCGCGGCGACCGTGCAAGGCGAGCTGCTCCCTGGCAAGGGTCCGCACGTGCACGGCGCGTTCACGGTGATCGGCTCGTGGCAGCCCGCGACCCGGTGCGCCGGTGATTTCTGGGGCGTCTATCCGCTCGGCACCGGGCGCGTGCTCGTCGCGATCGGTGACGTGACCGGGCACGGCGTCGCGTCCGCCATGGTCACCGCTGCCGCGGTCGGTGCGGTCGATGTCTGCGTCCGCCGCGGCGGCCGTGACCTCGACCTCCGCGAGCTGACGGCAGCGCTCGACACGGCGGTCCGCCGGGTGGGCGGCGGCGAGCTCGCGATGACCTGCTTCGCCGCGATCCTCGACGCCGAGGCGAGCGAGGTGAGGTTCGTCTCGTGCGGCCACACGGCGCCGTACCTGTGTCGCAAGGGCGAGAAGGGTGTCGAGCTGCACGCCCTCGTCGGGCGCGGCAACCCGCTCGGCTCGGGGGTGCCGGCGGCGCCGCGGCTTCTCCAGCGATCGATCCAGGCCGGCGATCTCCTGGTTTGGTATACTGACGGGGTGATCGAGGCGCAGGATCCCGCCGGGACGCCTTTCGGCGACCGCCGGCTCCAGCACCTCCTCCGTCGGCTCGATCGCCAGCGCCTCACCCCGCATGCCGTTCACGATGTCGTGCAGGCCGGTGTCGCCGCGCATCGCGCCGGTCGCCCGCTCGCCGACGACGAGACCGTGGTCGTCGCGCAGCTCCGCGAGCCCACCCCGTGAAGCTCCGGGTCCTCAGCTACAACATCCACAAGTGCATTGGCGGCGTCGATCGCCGCTACGAGCCGGCGCGAATCTGCGAGGTCATCCGCAAGCTCGATGCCGACGTCCTGATGCTCCAAGAGGTCGATGCCGGCGTCGCGCGCAGCAAGCGCGATCACCAGGTCGAGGTACTCGGCGAGGAGCTCGGCCTGCCCTATCGCAGCTGGTTCCCCAACGTCGACGTCCGCGGCGGCGGCCAGTACGGCAACGCGATCCTGTCGCGCTATCCGCTGATCGA
>JAYUYE010000739.1:0-8643 GCA_043752985.1 Myxococcales bacterium | reverse complement strand
GCGGCTTGGCGACTCAGTCTCGGGCACACGACCCACGCGGATGCCGGGCGGGCGCGGCGCCAACCACGCAGGCACGACCGCCACACCGCCGGGAGAAGGTTTCGGTGGCTCGTGTGCGCCCGGAGCCCGGAGCCCGGAGCGTGCGTCCGATCAGGCGTCGACAACGCAGTCGCGGACGGGGCGGGCCTGGCACGCGAGGATCAGGCCCTTCGAGCGGTCGCTCGCGGTCAGCGCATCCTGGACGTCCATGGTGACGCGGCCGGAGACGAGCTTGGTCTTGCACTGACCGCAGATGCCGGAGCGGCACTCGAACGGGATCGCGATGCCGGCTTCCTCTGCACCCTCTAGCACGGTGAGGCCACCGGTAAGCTCGACACTCTTGCCCGCGCGGGTGAACTGCACGGTCGGTGACTCCGACGCCTCGCCGTCGCCGTCGCCCGCGGTCGCCATCGCGGCGATCGCTTCGACACTCCGTTCGCCGGCCGCATCGGCGGCCTTCTGCGCAGGCGGCGAGACAAACGCTTCCTCGAGCACCTCGACATCGGGCACCCCGATCGCAACGAACAGCTGGCGCATGGCGGTCATCATCAACGCCGGGCCGCAGAGCAAGACCGGGCCGCGCTCGAGGCTCGGCACGAAGCCCTCGATTAGCTCGCGCGTGATGTGGCCGCGCGCGCCACTCCACTCGGCCTCTGGATCCGCGCTGAGCGCGATGCAGACGTGGAGGTTGGCGAACCGCTTCTGGAGCTGCTCGAGCTCGTGCTCGAACACGATGTCGTGGCGCTTGCGGACCGAGAACATCAGATAGATGTCACCGGTCCAGCACCGATCGGTGAGGCTGCGGACCACCGACATCATCGGCGTGATGCCGACGCCACCGGCGACGAGCACGACGCGGTCGGCCTCGTGGCCCGCGAACTGAAATGTCCCGGCGGGGGCGCTGATGTCGATCAGGTCGCCTTCCTTCACGGTGTCGTGGAGGTGATGCGATGCGTAGCCGTCGGCCACGCGCTTGACCGAGATCTCGCAGTGGCTGGTGCGGGTCGGAGAAGATGCGATCGTGTACGAGCGATGGACCCGCTTGCCTCCGATCACGAGCTTGACGTTGAGATACTGGCCCGCGATGTGGTCGAACGGCAGGGGGCTGCCGTCGGGCATGACGAAGCGGAACGTCTTGACGTCGGGGGTCTCCTGGAAGATCCGCGCGACCTTGAGCTTGCCGGACCAGAACGGCTTCTTCTTGTTCGGCGCGGCCGAACGCGCGGCGAGCAGCCTGGTGTGCGCGGTCTTCACGTCGTCCCGCAGATCGAGGTAGTGGCGGACGAACCGGAACGTCATCAGGCCGCCGAGCAGCACGGCGAACACGACCGGCTTGGTCGTGTCCGCCTTGACGAGGAGGTAGTAGTGGAGGACGCCGCCGACCACGACGAGGTACGTCAGGCGGTGCAGCAGCTTCCACCGCCTGGGTCCGATGCGCGTGACCATTGCGGCGGTCGACGTGATCGCGAGCGGGATCATGAGCAGCAGCGAGCCGGCTCCGATCAACAAGTAGACGCGCTCCGTGATCTCCTCGAGCAGGCTCGTCACGCTGAGAGCGCGGTCGAACACGAAGAAGATCAGGAAGTGGGCCGTGATGTAGGCGAAGCCGAACACGCCGAGGTTGCGACGCACGGCGATCAGCGCGTTCCAGCCGGTGAGCCGGCGCAGCGGCGTGATCACGAGCGTCAGCGTCAGGAAGATGAGGCCGAGTAGGCCGGTCGTGCGGATCGCGAAGTTGACGTCGTTGACGCCGAGCTGACCGCGGTAGGCGTCCCCGATGAGAAGGATCGCCGGCACGATGCCGCACGCGATGACGAGGGTCTTCGCAAACTTGCCGTCCATGATCGCGGCCGGTTCGAGGCCCACGACCGCGTTAGAAGTTTGCACGCAGATCCATCCCTGCGTAGAGGCTCGCGACCTGGTCGGCGTACCCGTTGAACATCAGCGTCGTTCGCCGACCGCTCTCGCCGATCCGACGCTCGGTCGCCTGGCTCCACCGCGGGTGCGGGTGCTCGGGGTTGACGTTCGCGTAGAACCCGTACTCGCTGGCTCCGTACTTGTTCCAGCTCGTCGGCGGCTGCTTGTCGGTCAGCGTGATCTTGACGATCGACTTGATGCCCTTGAAGCCGTACTTCCACGGGATGATCAGTCGCACCGGCGCGCCGTCCTGCGGAGGTAGCTCGCGGCCGTAGAGGCCGGTCGTCAGCAGCGTCAACGGATGCATCGCTTCGTCCATCCGCAGTCCTTCGCGGTACGGCCACTCGAGGATGTCCGAGCTCTGTCCCGGCATGCGCCCGACATCGTGCAGCGTCTCGAACGCGACATATTTCGCGCCGCTCTGCGGCTCGACCTGGGCCAGGAGCTTGCTCAGCGAGAATCCGGCCCACGGCACGACCATCGACCACGCTTCGACACAGCGCATGCGGTAGACGCGCTCCTCGGGCGGCGTGATCGCGCGCAGCGCATCGAGGTCGAACACGCGCGGCTTGTTGCACAGACCGTCGACCGTGATCTTCCAGTCATCGGTGCGGAAGCCCGCTGCGGCCTTGGCGACGCCGTCCTTGTCCGTCGTGAACTCGTAGAAGTTGTTGTAGTTGATGATCTGCTCGCGCTTCGTGATCGCCTCGGTGGTGACCCGGAAGCTTGGATCGGTCGGCTGGACGAGCCCTGCGAGTGGAGCGGACTCCGTGGCGGCGAGCTCGACACCATTGATCTGGCGGTACAGCCAGCCCGTTCCGAGGGCACCGGCTGCGAGGATCCCGCCTCGAATCAGGGTCCGGCGGTTGAAGTAGACCTCCGGCGGTGTGATCTGGTCCTTGGTCAATGGCGCGCCCTCACCCCAGCATACGCCTCTCCTCGCCGTCGGTTACATGAGCAATCTCGCTACGATGTAACGAGCGAACCACGGAAGCGAGCCGCTTGTTATATACGAGCCTCGATGTCGCTCCTCGACCGGGTTTCCCGACGCTGGCTGGTCGCCGGCGTGATCGCGGTCTGCCTGGTCGCGGTCGCCCTGATCGGCGTGTTCGTCATCTATCCGCGGGTCGGGGCGTCGATGATCCGGAGCAAGCTCAGCGAGCGGCTCGGCGGCAAGCTCGGCCGCGAGATCCGGATCGGAACGATCGATGTGCGGCTCGGTCATGCGGTCCTCCACGACCTCGAGATCCGCGGCCCCGATGACGGTGACACGCCGCTGGTGCACCTCGCGAAGATCGAGATCGCGTTCGACCCGTGGCGCTCGCTCGTCGGCTCGGTGCGGCTCGGTCCTGCCACGGTCGATGGAGTCACGGTCACGATGCGGCGCGATGACACCGGCCGCGACAACGTGCGCGACATCGTCGATCGGCTGCGCGGTGAGAGCAGCGTGGGCGGTTCCACCAGTGAAGGTGGTCTGCGCCCGACCTCGGTGACGGTGACCCGGATCAAGGTTCTCGCCGATGACCGGATCACCGGGACCACGGCGCTGGTCGGCGACGGCGGCGCGACGTGGAAGCCTGGTGAGCTCGTGGCCCAGCTCCGCAAGGTGACGGCGACCACGATCAATGCGCCGAAGGCGGCGGCCGAGCAGATCGAGATCAAGAAGCGGACCGGCGAGCCGCCGAGCATCACCGTCACGGGCGGGGAGATCGCGGTGTGGCCGAAGCTCGCGCTGTCTGGAATCGACGGCACGATCATGGCGAACGGGATGAAGCCCGGCGAGTACACGATCGATCTCGCGGGCGGCTACGGGGGCGTTCCGGGCAAGCTGTGGACGGCGAAGGGCGGTCTCGATCCGAAGAGCAAAATCGGGTCGATCGATCTCGTCGCTGCGAAGTTCCAGCTCGATCGCCTCGCGCCGCTGCTCGCACACTCGCCGGTGGTCGACTACGCCTCGACGTCGGTGGACACCCAGCTCCATGTCGAGCTCGCCGGCGACACCGCGCGGTTCAATGGCTCGTTCGCGCTGCGTGGGCTCAACGTCGGCCACCCGATGATCGCGGAGAAAGAGGTTCACGATCTGGATCTGTCCGCAAAGGTCGAGGGCAGCTTCGATCGCAAGCAGCGCACGCTCGAGCTGACCCGGGGTGACATCCTCGTGCGCGATTTGCCGGTGTCGATCACGCTGCGGGCCGCGCAGGTCACGCGCGTGCCGCCGGTGCCAGGGGACCTCGAAGCACCTCGCCGGCTCGGACCCGGTGGTCTCACCGCGCTCGATCTGCGGCTCGTGATCCCGCCGATCGATTGTCAGCGCGTGCTCGACGCGATTCCGACGGAGATGGCGCCGTACATGGCCGGCTACAAGATGCGCGGCGTGTTCGACACCGATGTCCAGGTCGCGATCGACTGGGCCGACCTACCGGCGACCAAGCTGACCGGTCACGTCGGTATCAAGCACTGCCGCGTCGTCGACGAGCCGGCGGATTCGCCGCAGCGGCTCAAGGGTGAGTTCGAGCACTACGTCGAGGTCGAGAAGGGGCAGTGGACGTCGTTCATCGTGGGCGAGAGCAACGACGACTACGTCAAGCTCGAGGATATCTCGCCGTACCTCATCAAGTCGATCATGAGCACCGAGGACTCGGCGTTCTATCAGCACCACGGGTTCATCGTTTCGGAGTTCCGCACCGCACTCGTCAAGAACCTCGAGGCGGGTGCATTCCGCTACGGCGCGTCGTCGATCACGATGCAGTTCGTCAAGAACGTGCTGCTCTACCGGGACAAGACGCTCGCGCGAAAGCTCCAGGAGCTGTTCCTGACCTGGCATGTCGAGAACACGTTGAGCAAGGACCGCATCCTCGAGATCTACTTCAACGTGATCGAGTACGGCCCGGGTCTTTATGGCATCGGACCCGCGAGCTGGCACTACTTCAGCAAGCCGCCGAAGGACCTCAACCCCGTCGAGGCGGCGTTCTTCTCGTCGATCCTGCCGTCGCCCAAGGAGCGCTACAAGCAGTACTGCGCGGGAACGCTGACGAAGTGGACCGAGGGAAAAATCGGCCGGATCCTTGGCATCATGCGCAAGCGCGACCGGCTCACGGAGGTCGAGTACGAGCAAGCGAAGCTGACGCCGCTCCTGTTCGCCAAGGATCTCACCGAGACCGAAGAGGACTGCATGAAGCGGGTGAAGAAGGCGATCAAGAACTCGCGCTCGACGAACCCGATGAAGCGCTGACCCTGTGACAACCCATTCACCCGCGGCCCCGACCTGCCATGCTATAGGCCGGTCATGAACCCCTTCAATGGGCGCGCGCTCGCGATCAGCTTCCTGGTGTGCCTCGGGCTCGCTGTGCCGGCCTTTGCAGAAGAGCCGGCCGCACCGCCCGCCGCGGGCCAGATGATACAGCAGCCCAAGCCATCGGGCTTCTGGGGCAGGGGAGACCGTGGGCCCGGGGCGTACCGCTGGAAGCTGCTCGGAATCGGCGTCGGGCTCGTCGCGATCACCGGGTTCGTGATGCTGCGCATGGTCCGCCGCGCGAACGCAGAACGCGCGGCACGAGCTCGCCAGTAGCCGCGAGGATCTCGGAGGGACCGAAAACTTGTCCCTCTCCCGCCGAGGGCGCGACGCTTCGGCGTGCACATTGCCTCGACCCTGATCGCGCTGCTCGCGCTCGGCGGGCAGGCCGCAGCGGATGACGGGCTGCGAGTCGGTGCCGCGGTCGGTGCGGGCGCGCAGGGCACGACGACCTACGGCGCGCTCGAGCTCCAGCTCGATGGGCTGTGGCGCGGGGTGCGAATTGGCCTCGGTGCGCGCGGCGTGTGGGAAGGCGGCGTGTTCCGGGAGCGTGACTGGTCGCGCGCCCGATCGGTGGTGACGATCGTGCGGCTGTTCGAGGCGGAGCACGTGCTCGACACCGCTCGCGACGGCCGGACGATCTCGCGGATCGCGGTCGCGGCAGGTGGTCTCGCGCCCGCGCGGATCGCGCACGTCGTCGATGGTCATCGCGCGACACTCGACGACCGACTGCGCACCGGTACACGCGCCGCGTTGAACACGCCGAAGCTAGAGGTTGGTCTCGAGATCGACGACGTGATCGATCCGGCCCTGATCGGCGGCGGTGTGGCCTGGCAGATGACGACGCCGTGGGGTGTTCACGCGGCTGCGGCCGTTGATCCGCGGGCGCCCGATCGCGACGCGATGATGAGCGGCGACACCCACGTGGCCTCCGCGATCGAGGTCGGCGTCGCGCGCCGGTGGGATGCCGTGCAGCGGCGCGTCCAGCTCGGTGGAGCGATCGTCGGCGAGCCGTACGACGGCATCACCGCGGTAGGGTTCGGCACGCTTGCGATCGAGCGCGGAGAGGCGCGATGGACCGCGAGCGCAGACGTTCGCGGCGGAACCGGCACGAGTGGTGCCGTGTTCGGTCCGCTCTATCGGCTCGAGCGGCTCGGGCTGATCGATCGCGCGCACGGCGGGTTCGGCGGTGGTGTCGCGCTCGGCGTCACCGCGCCCGCGTTCTCGTTCTCGCTCGGTGGACGCGCGCGCCCGGGGCTCGGCGCACTCGGAACGCTCGCGGTCGCGGCGCCGATGGCGTCGTGGATCCAGGCGGGCGGCTGGGTCGCGGCATCGCGCGCGGCGACGGCGGGTGCCGCAGAAGTTCGCGTCGCGTGGGCACGGCGGCTGTCGAGCGCGCTGCAGATCGCGAGGATGTACGGAACGGATGCACCGATGCTGCCCGCTGCGACGTGGAGCGTCACCGCTTGGTTCGGCGCTTCGATGGAGTGAGCGCAGGTGGGCGAATGCTGTGGCGCTTGATGAAGTTGAGGGCTAGCCAAGTCCCAGGAAGCTCAGGATCTTCTTGAGCAGGCGCGAGACGCGGACGTTGTCGTCGAGCCAGTCGTCGACGCGAGCGAAGCCTGCGGCGACCTCGAGGCGACGCAGCCAGTTCGCGGCGCGCGCGGCGTTGCGGATCCCGAGGATCTCGAAGGCGTGGCGATAGCCGTGGCGGTACAGCCAGGCGTCGAGCTTGCGAGGACGGCGGAACTGCGCCGGCTCGAGCAGCGGCCAGATCCGAGCACGAGGAGCCGTCGAGCCGGCGCGCTCGAGGATCACGTTGGCAGCGCGGCGCGCGGCTTCACTCGCGCCTTCCATCGACGCGAGGTCGGTGTTGGTGCGGACGTAGTCCGAGGCGAGCACGAGGTTCGGGATCTGTGATCCGGCTTCGGGGCGTAGCAGCCACGACCCGGGCGGATGCACGAGCAGACGCGAGTTGTTCACTGGCGGAACCCCGGCCGAGAAGTCGAGGTCGGAGTCGAGGTGCCACGAGTGGAGCATCGCGTCGGTCAACGTCTCTTCCCCTGCCGTCGGGCCGTTGAGCCCCGCCTTGAGCTGCTGCCAGATCTCCTGCGAGATCTCCGCGGGCGTGCACTGCTTCGCGGTCTTCGCGATGAACTTGCCCGGCGTGTCCCAGTCCGAGACGTCGACGGAGATCAGCCCGCCGACGTCACCGGCGCCGTACCGCGTGCGGAAGATGCCGAGGTCGCGCCAGAACTGCGGCTGCGAGATGGTCGTCAGCGCCCACGGCGAGTCGGGAAAGAACGTGTGGCCACGAACGAGCGGCACGTCCTCGTAGAGGAAGTACTGGATGCCAACCATCCACGACACGAGGTCGTCGGTGTTCGCGAGCCGCAGTCGCTCGAGCGCGGGATCGAGTGCGCCCATCGCGGGGGTGATGATCTGGATCGCGACGT
Source organism: Myxococcales bacterium (assembly GCA_043752985.1). Taxonomy (GTDB): domain Bacteria; phylum Myxococcota_A; class Polyangia; order Haliangiales; family Haliangiaceae; genus JABFXX01. The sequence goes on along the minus strand of JAYUYE010000739.1, from coordinate 939 downwards.
CGAGGGGCACCGCGAGGACGTAGTAATCCGCGGTCGCGGTCGTGCCGTCGGAGAGCTGCACGCCGCTGATCTGGCCGCCGGCAACGTCGATCGTGGTCGCGTGGATCCCGGTGTCGAGGTCTACCCCGAGCGAGGCAAGGTGGGCGATCCACGGATCGAACCACATCTCGCTGGTTGGTCCTCCCATCGTGCGATCGTTGCTGACGCCGGTGTCGGCGTAGTCGAGGATCAGCTGCATCGAGATCGTGCCGAGGGTCCGCGCGGAGCCGCGGCGCGGATCCATCGCCACCATCGTGCGCGGAACGGCACGCAGCTGGCGCTGAAAGTTTTCGGAGTAGAGGTCGCCCTCGAGAAAGTCCCACCACGACATCTGCTCGTACTCGCCGACGCGCCGCTCTTCGCTCGACGTCAAGAACTCGAGGATCTTCGCCGTGAACAACCCGATGTCGCGGTTGTCGAAGTCGAGCTCCTGGAAGAACAGCTCGAGCGCCGAGATCACCTCGAATGGGCGCGAGACCTGGCGGCGATAGAACCTGTACCAGGTGCTGCTGTCGACGAGCGCGATCGCGCTCTCGGTCGTTGGCTTGAGGTGATCGACGACGTGACCCCCGACCGGGCTCGGGATCCGCTTCATCGTGTCGATCACGTGCGTATAGAACCGCGGATAGAACCGGAACCCGTGCTCGCCGGGAAGATCCATGCGGCCCCCGCTGCCGGACCCGGGCACCGGTTGCGAGCGCGCCTTGCCGCCCCAGTCGGAACGCGCCTCCAGGACGCGGACCGAGAAGCCACGCTCGACAAGCTCGTGCGCGGCCGTGAGCCCGCCGACGCCGCCACCGATCACGAGTACTGAAGCTGCCATCCGTGCTCTCCATCGATCATGCCGCCCGTGCTCCACGCGATTGCCGATCCGAGCGGCCCCGGATCGATCGCTTCACC
>JAYUYE010000738.1:0-3538 GCA_043752985.1 Myxococcales bacterium | reverse complement strand
GTCCGAGAAGGAAGCGTTCGTGGTCGCTGCGCTCCGGCTTGACCCGACGCAAGTCCGCGGTCACTTCCAGGAGAGCGCGACGGAGCTGCGCGTGTTCCTGGTCGAGGGCCAGGAAGCGCGCGTCGACATGGCCACCGGCCGCGGCACCCTCAAGACGATCACGAAGCGCGCCGTGTTCTTCGAGGTCAATGCGCTCCACCTCAACAACCTCAAGGGCATCTGGACCTATGTCGCCGACATCTTCGCGCTCGCGCTGATGATGCTCGCGCTCACCGGCATGACGATGATGAAGGGCGATCGCGGCTTTCTCGGTCGCGGCAAGTACTTCGTCGGCGCCGGGCTCGTGATCCCGATCGCGTTCCTGATCTACATGTACAGCGCCTAGTCCCAGCTCGCGGTCGACTCGACGAGCTCCGCGGACACCCGCTCGCCACCTTCCTCGACGACGAATCGCAACGGCGTCCGGTTCGCATCACGAGCGAGCCAGATCGACACATCGAGGTTCACCGAGCGGTCGAGCGCACGAACGACCGCATCGACCCGCAGTGCCTGCTTGCCGAGCGCCTCGTCCTTCACCGGCGAAAACGCATCGAGGCGGTACAGCTCGCCGCCGTGGACGAGCCACAGGTACCCCTGCGGCGCGGTCGCCTGTGACCAGGTGCGGATGATCGCGAGTGCACTCGTCAGCGTGTGCAGCGGCTGCCCATCCGGCGTGCGTCGCGGCACCTGACCGCGCAGCGTGAACGACGACGCGCCGAGCTCGGCATCGATCCGCCGGTTCGTGCTGCTGCGCGACAGGATCTCGGTCGTGGTGCGCGCGCGATCACGTTCGAACACCGTTGTCATCTCGTAGCTCACGTTCGCGATCGCGCTCGCGAGCCGCCCCGTACGGAACGATGCGCGGATCTCGCCGACACCGGTGACGAGCTCGGCGTGCCCGACCTGCATGCCCTGCCAGAACACGTCCCAGGCCATCTCCTCGCCGCGCAGGAGCTGCGGTGCGGTCAACGCGAGTGCGGACGGCGGAGCCTCGGGGACCGGTGCTTGCGTGCCGGGCCGGCGCGTGCAGGCGGCGAGGCAGAGAACCAGCACGATGGCGCGACGCATATCCTCACCGTACGCACACCATCACCGAATGCGTCACGGCGGCCAGACTCTGCCAGTTCTCACCGCTACCCACCGTTCTTCACGTCAGGCTGGTGAGGTGGGTCCGGTCGGCGTGACCTGAGGGTTCACCGCCGGCAAGCGGATCGTGATGCGCGTCCCCTGCCCCTGCTCGCTCGCGCACTCGATCACGCCGCCCGCTCGCTCGACCAGGATCTTCGCAGTGGCGAGGCCGAGGCCGGTCCCGCGACCGATGGCCTTGGTCGTGAAGAACGGCTGAAACAGCCGCGCGCGAGTCTCTGGCCCCATGCCCGCGCCATCATCTGCGACCTCGAACACCACGCTGTCGTCGGAGCGCCGAACACGCAGCGCGATCGTCCCGGATCCGCTGATCGCGTCGCGGGCGTTGTAGACGAGGTTCGCGAGGATCCGAGTCAGGTCCGTGTTGCTCAGGGGAACCCAGACGTGATCATCGACCGTCAGCTCGAGCGCGATGCGCGGCGGGATCGTGCGGCGGACCATCTGGGGAACCGCGCGCGCGGCCTGCGCAGCGTCGCACAAAGCTTCAACGCTCTCTGCCCCCGGTACGAACAGCGTCAGTGACCTCATCGTGCTGCTGGCGGCGCTCGCTGCGGCGAGCACGTCAGTGAGACAGGCACGTGCTTCGTCGTCGAGCTCGCGACTCAGGCGCTCGGCGCAGCGCGAGATCGTTGCGAGCGCAGCGCCGATGCTTCCTCCGACCTCTGCAGCTAGCTCGGTCAGCAGATCGGAGCGCTGGGTGCGGGCGATCTCGGCCTCGACGCGTTCGCGGGCTTCCCGCGACTCGCGTTCGCCGCGAAGAGCCTCCTCGAGCGCCTGGCGCGCGGCTCGCAAACTTCGGACCGAGTAGTCCACGATCAGCGCGACGGCGATCCACGCTGCCGCCGCGACGAGCACGATCTGGGTCCAGACCTTGGTGTCGTGCGGGTCGAACACCGGAGCTGCGCCCAGCAGTCCACGATCGAACAGGATGCCGACGATCACCGGGGTGATCGTGATGGTGAGGACCACGCCCCATCGCCACCCTCGCGACATGAACATGAATGCCAGGCAGGTCAGGAGAATGTGGACCGCTCCCAGCCCGAGCAGCAGACCGAACGAAGTCACCGCGAGGAACTGCGCGACGAGCAAGATCAGGACGTACGCGACAGGCGTCCACCGTGCACGAAAGCGCACTCCGACCAGGCCACACACGGCGATGGTGAGCGACAGGAAGGTCATCGTCCCGGGCACGACGACGAGCGTCGCTGCGAGGCCGCCCACCAGCGCGACGAGATCGACGCCACGTCGGATCTGGTATCTCATCTCCGGGCCAATGCGGAGGTCGGACGCGATCGGCGTGGTCACGAGGCGACCTCGGCGAGCGGGATCACATCGTCGAGCTCCGCCATCGTGAACGGCTTGGTCAGAAACCACGCGCGCGCGCCGCGCAGCTCTTCGAGCAGCGTGTCATCTGCTCCGAATCCCGAACAGATCACGATCGGACGACTGGGGTCGCTCGCGAACGACGCGATCGCGAGCGCTTCCCCGCGACCGTCACCGAGCTGGAGATCGGTGACAAGCAGATCAGGACCCGTCTCGAGCAGCGGCCACGCCTCCGCCAGCGAGCTCGCCGACAGCACCGTGTAGTTGCGACGGGCGAGCAGCTTCGTCAGCCTGCGCAACACGAGGGGCTCGTCGTCGACGACAAGCGCCGTCCGTGGCCGACCAGGACCTGCCGCAACGGGCGCCGGCTCATCTGCGGCCAGCGGGACGCAGAGCTGGAACAGCAGATTGTCATCGTTCTCGATCATCGTCATGGTCCCGCCGGCCTGCTCGACGACCTCCCTGGTCGCGGACATCGCGAGACCCGCGCTGATGAACTTGGGGCGTGCGTGGAGGCTCGCGCTCGGCAGTGCGCTCCGTTCGCCCCCGCGCAGATCGATCACGACCATGGAATCTGTTCGCCGCGCCGTGACGGCGAGCTGCCTGACGCCGGCGCGGTGTGCACGGAGGATCATCAGGAACAGGGCCTGCTCGAGGCGCTCCGGCGCGAGCGCGACCCGAAGCTCTGGCATCTTGACGTCGACCTCGATCTTGCGGCCCACGCGTTCGAGCCGCACGAGACACGCGCGTACCGTGCTGTCGACCTGCGCGGACGTCGTCGTCGGCGGGAACTTCCGCCCGATCCAGAGCAGATCGCGAACCAGCTCGGCCGCGTGTTGGGACGCAGCCTCGAGCTCGGCCAGACTCTCGCGCTGCGCATCGCTCGCGACCTTGTCGCCGAGCAGGTCCGAGGCGGCCAGGATCGCGGTGAGTGCATTGTTGATATCGTGGGCAACGCCGCCTGCGAGGCGGCCGACCAGATCGATGTGCTCCGCGTCGTCGAGCTGCTTTCGCGCAACAGCGAGCTGCA
>JAYUYE010000737.1:0-3542 GCA_043752985.1 Myxococcales bacterium | reverse complement strand
TTTTTTTCATTGGCGGCGTCTCCCTCGAATCGGTACTGGTTTCGGGACAGCAGACATCGCGGCGTGCGCTTCGGGGCGCGCGCAAGTGGCGTACCCCCTAGCCGCGCTTCCGCCACCAGCCAATCTTCAGATAGTCGGCCTGCTGGAACGCCACCGGATGATCGGGCTCGTTGGGGATCACGCTCTCGCGCATGAAGCCGGCGCCGAGCGTGTCGGAGACGGTCTTGTGAAACTCGCCGGGCTCGACGCGGCTCGTGCAGCACGCGGCGACGAGGATCCCGCCGGGCTTCACGTGCGGTGCGGCGGCGCGGTACAATTTTCGATAGCCGGCGAGCACAGCCGGGACCTGAGCCTTGTTACTCGTCATCGACGGTGGATCGACGATCACGAGATCGTACATCTCCGATTCGGCGAGCGGCGGTAGCCACTGGAACACGTCCGCGGTGACGAACGTGTGGCGCGCCGGATCGCTGACGTGGTGTGCTGCGGCGAACGCGAGCGCACGCTCTGACGAGTCGACCTGCGTGATCGAGGCTGCGCCGGCGAGCTCGGCCATCTTGCCGAGCATGCCGGAGTACGCGAACAGGTTGAGCACGCGCGCACCCTCGAGTGGATGAGCCTTGATCGCGCGGCGCAAGCCGCGAAGATCGAGGTAGGCCCCGGACTTCTGGCCCTCGGCGAGATCGACGGAGAACGTGACGCCATCCTCGGTGAACGAGCCGATTGCGGGCGGTGAGCCGCGGAGCACGCGCGCTGCTTGCTCGGGAGCCTTGCGGCGCAGTGCGGGGCGCAGGAGGACGTTCGCGATGTCGAGCTCGCGGCCGAGCGCCGTGGCGCAGAACCGCGCGAGGGCATCGGCGCCGCGCGAGTAACTCTGCGCGACGAGCGTGTCGCCGAACCGATCGACGACGACGGCGGGGATGCCGTCACTCTCGCCGTGGACGAGACGAAGGCCATCTGTCAGCGATGCGAGCTTGGGACCCGGATCGTGCGGTGGCTCGACGATCTCGCCACGGATCAGCTCGCCGACCTCGGAGTGCGACATGTCGAGCAACGGTCCCGCGGTGCGCAGCGAGCCGAGGCCTCGACGCGCGAGGGCGGTCGTCAGCTTCTTCTTGAGCCAGGCCGCATCGGGGCGCTCGCTGCCCTTGCGCAACATGCGGATCGCGATCGCACCTTCGGCCTCGTAGATGCCGTGGCCGATCACCTTGTTCGTGCCATCGACGAGCCGCAGCCAGTCGCCGTCGCGGAAGACCTGGGCGGCCGAGCTGAGCTGGTCGCGAAAGATCCACGGGTGATCGCGCTCGACGATGGCGAGCGCGTCCTTCTTGAGTTGATACCTGCGCGGGGTCATCGATTTTCCTTTGGCCACTCTCAGGCGCGGCGAGCGCCGGCCGGCATTCGATCCACCAGAACAAGATCCGCACGACCCGCGGCAACGGCCGCATCGAGGTCAGGCAACAGCGCACCGTCGCCGTCGACACAGGTGGCCACCCGCAGCTCGTTGCGCAGGCGATCGGCGAGCGGCGCGGCGGGCAAGCGGGCACTGCCGTCACCGGGCGAGCTGACCCACAAAATATTCACGCCCGCACGCACGAGCTGCGCCGCATGTCCGACGATCGCGGCGCGCGCGTGCGGGTTGTCGTGGACGACGGCGGCGATCCAGCGCGGCGGCGAGGGCAGGGTGATCGAAACCTCCGACGCCGCGGAGATCGGGGTGCCCGCATTCTCGCGCCACAGCGCCTTGGCGCCTGCGAGCGTGGCCGGCAAGGCTTCGGTCGCGGCGACGTCCTCGCCGGGATCCAGGATCAGGAGATCGAAGCCGGCAAACCCGGCTCGCTGGATCGCAGCGCACAGCGCCTCGCTGCAGACAGCGGCAGCCGTAGCGTGAGCGGGCGAGACCGAGGCGCTGCGCGCGCGACCACCGGCCGAGAGGGACGGCGCGCTCACGACGTCACCGAGAGTCGAGAGCTTCACGGCGACGAGCGCGCCCTTGCTATGCACGTAGTCGACGATCCGGCTCCAGCCGACCGCGGCTTCGTCGGTCGCGAGTGCGCGCGCGCTCAGTGTCGGCGTGACCACGAGCCCGGCGCCGGCCGCTGCGGCAGCTCCGAGTGCGACGAGCGCGTCATCGTCGGGCGCCACCACGGCTGCGGCCGAGGATGCCCAGGACGGTGCGACCGCGATCCGGGACGGAGTTCGCCGCGGCCCGAGGGGAAACGGCAGTGATGTTGGTGGCGGCGGTGGATCCGCCGTGATCCCGACCTTCGCGGCGAGCAGTCGCTCGACGCCGCGCGCGAGGTGCGGATCACGCTTCGCGACGGAGGCGTGCGAGACGCGCAGGCTGCGCGTCATGAGGCTGTATGTCAGCTCGACCGGCGCCATGCGCAGATAGCGCTCGGTACCCTCGAACCATTCGAGGCTCGCCTGCGCCGCGGCCTGAAGGGCCTCGACCTCGGGCCGGCGCTTTGCCTCGTACGCCGCGAGTGCCGCCGGGATGTCGCGGCCCTCCGAGCGCACGAGCTCGTCCCGGAGCGCGATCGCATCCTCCATCGCGAGCTTCGTTCCTGAGCCGATCGAGAAGTGTGCGGTGTGCGCGGCGTCGCCGAGCAACACCACGTTGCCCGCGTGCCACGTGTCGCAGCGCACGGTCGGGAAGTTGCGCCAGATCGAGCGATTCTTGATCAGCCGGTGACCCGCGAGCTCGTCGGCAAAGATGCCTTCGAGGATCGTGACGGTCTGATCCTCGGTCGCGTCGGCGAGGCCTGCCGCGCGCCACGTGTCCTCGCGGCACTCGACGATGAAGGTCGATCCGTGGTCGTGGTAGCGGTACGCGTGGACGCGGAACAGGCCGTGTGGCGTCTGCTTGAAGATGAACGTGAACGCGCGGTACGGCACCGTGCTGCCGAGCCAGACGAACTTGTTGGGACGCACGTCGACGTGCGGTGCGAGCTCGGGCCCCAGGGCGTCACGCACCCAGCTCGCGACGCCGTCGCACGCGACGATGACGTCGGCCGTGATCTCGGAGAGCGACTTGATCTCGCGCTCGTACTCGACGCGGACGCCGAGGGCCTTCGCACGGATCTGCAGGATCTCGAGCAGCTTCTTGCGCTCGAGTCCGCAAAAGCCGTGCCCCGTCGAGCGGAGCACCTCGCCACCGGCGTGGATCTCGATGTCGTCCCAGCGCGCGAACTCCGCGGTGATCTGCTTGTGAGATTCCGGATCCGCCGCCGCGAGGTGACCGAGCGTCGCGTCGGAGAACACCACGCCGAATCCGAACGTCTCGGCCGGCCGGTTGCGCTCGTAGATCACGACGTCGTGCTCGGGTGCGCTCCTCTTCATGAGGATGCCCAGGTACAGCCCGGCGGGGCCGCCACCGATGCAGGCGATGTTCACGGGCGCAACGTAGCAGATCGATCCGTCGCCGGGCGTATCGACGGTGCTAGCGTCGCGTCATGACGTCGATGGCGGTCCTCGTCGTCGTCGCCCTCGCCGGCCTGGGGTGCGCGCCGAAGGCCCCGCGCTGCGCCGCAGCAGCCCGT
>JAYUYE010000736.1:0-3545 GCA_043752985.1 Myxococcales bacterium | reverse complement strand
TGGGTATAGGGAATCCACTTCTGATGGCGCACCTCAACAGATGGCGATTGAAACACACGACTTGCAAGGGCGGCGTACGCACTCCGGGTGCGCACATTTTGGCCGCGGTCATGGCTTACCAGGAACCGGGCGATCGGGTGCTGCCCCGGTTCGAGACACGGATCGATGGTCAGCAAACGTCCACCCGGCTTCAACGCCTTGGCCGCAATCCGCATGATGCTCACCGCCACGTCGTCGTCCAGGTGATGTAACAGGCCCATCGCGAGAACGACGTCGAACGGCGGGATCTGCTCGACGTCGGACAGGGTGATCTCCTGGCAATGAAACCTTCCCCGCTGACCAAAGTGTCCGCGGGCGCGTTCCACGTATGCACGACTGATGTCAAATCCTTCGTATTCTACCTCTGGGAGGTGGGCCAAGATCTCTGCAGGGCCACAACCAATATCGAGTACACGCATCCCCGCGTACGGTCTGACGAACTCTTTCACGAACGTCGAACGGCCCTGATGGGCTCCCATGATGCGCTGGAACAACGAGTAGATGACAGCATTCGACAAGACAGCTCGGACACCACTCGTAACCTGTGCCACTACGATACTTCCTTGAATGGTTCGGACCGACCGCGAAGCTTCAACACGCGAACCCGTGTAGCACGCCCACGAACCGAACGCGGCCGCCGACGATGCCGACGCTGGCGGAACCCTGGCTGGAGGCACGCGAACCGACGTAGGTCACGGCGCATGGCTCGAGGATAGGCCGAATCCGGCCAGCCTGGGTACGGATGAGCGGACCGCAGCATCGACGGTGATATGTCGGAGGTGCGCGCTCGTGATCGAGACTCGAATCCCCATGACCGCCTTCGAGCCGAGCGAGAACGCCATGTCGCGGTCGTGTCCGCGTGACGTCCCCTTCCGGGATGTGGAGGCAACGACCGCGACGTCGGTGCCATACCTGGTTCGGCCGCCGATGCCGCAGATCACGGGGCTCGTGACCTTGGTGATGTAGGCTGAGGCGTGGCTCCGCGATTCCTCGTTCTCTCGCTTCTCCTCACGGGATGCGCTGACTCGACGGTGCGCGGACCTGTCGAGGTCGTCGCCTACTCCAAGCAAGATGTGGGCGCAACCGCCGCAGGCTCGCTCGTGGTGTTCACGGATGTCGACGGGAGCGCGCGAACCACTCACATCGATGGAGCCGGTCACGCGAGCGGCGAAGTCGAGGCGGGCGGCAGCGTCTGGCTGCTCGAAGAAGCACCTCCGGGCAGTTCATCCGGGCCGTGGATCACGGCGTACACCGACGTTCAGCCCGGAGACACGATCCAGATCGGACCGCTGCCTTATGGCGGCCACGCCGTTCGCGGCACGATGCAGATCGTAGGCGCACCACCCGCTGGCGCCGAGGACGTCCGCTTCGCGTCGAGCTGCTCGGTCGGGTACACCGAACCGCGGAGGATCACGTTCGACGACCGTTGCGGGTCCACGGCCGACGTCCTCCTCATGGGCAGCCACGTCGTTGGTGGAACCACGGGCACAGTGCTCGTGAAGTACATCTGGCTCCCGGCACAACCGATCGTCGACGGCGGCACGATCACGATCGATGCGAACGCCTGGACGTCACCCGAGCCGCCGCCGACGATCAACTTTCTCAACGCCAGTGGCCCTGTGACCTACTCCGTGGGGAGCTCGCTGTTCACGCTCAGGGCGATAGGCTTCGTCGACGATCCGCTTCGTGAATGCGATCCCGTCGGGCGCAGCATCGTTCCCGCGTAGATCGTCGCCACAGCCGAGCAGCAGCTGGGCGCTCATCAAAATTGCGACCCGTTCGACGGTCATCGGGCCACGATCTGGAACGTCTGGCCGGTCGAGAACCCGATGTAGAGCTCACCACCCGGGCCTTCGTGGATAAAGGTCGGCCCACCGGGAAAGTCGCCGATGTGCGCCCGGGAATCCGTCGCTTGCCCGCCGCTCCAGACGAACGAGTACAGCCCGCCGTTGTTGTTGTCGGAGAAGAAATAGCGCCCGACTAGATCGGGGAAGCACGCGCCGCGATAGACCTGCCCGCCGATCACCGAGGTCCAGTCCGACGTGCCGCCGCCGGCGGGTCGGATCTCTGCATAGGCGGGCAACACCCGGTTGCCGCCGATTGCGCAGCCGGTGCCCTCGTAGTCGAACTGACCTTCACAATCGTCCCAGCCAAAGTTCGCGCCGGCCGCCGCGGCTGGCGCAACGACGTTGACCTCCTCGACGCGCTCCTGGCCGACGTCGCCGATGTAGATGTCCCCGGTACCGCGGTCGAAGCTCCACCGCCACGGGTTGCGGAGGCCGTACATGAACACCTCGGGCGCTCCGCCGCCGCCCGCATAGGGGTTGTCCGCGGGAATTCCGTATGCGCGTCCGGCACCGGGTGCGTCGATGTCGATCCGCAGGATCTTGCCGAGGAGACTGTCGAGGTTCTGCGCCGTCTCCTGCGGGTCGCCGCCGCCGCCGCCGTCGCCGGTACTCACGTAGAGGTAGCCGTCGGCACCGAACTCGATCATCCCGCCGTTGTGGTTCGCGGCGAAGTCCGCGATCGAGAGGATGATCTTCCGGCTCGCCGCATCCGCGCGGCTGGGATCGTCGGCCCGGGTCGTGTACTCCGCGACGATGTTGTGCGTGTTCGTCGTGTAGTAGATGAAGAACCGGCGGTTGGACGCGTAGCCCGGGTGAAACGCGAGCCCGAGCAAGCCCTGCTCGTCTCCCGCGATCGCGATCGAGTCGTTGACGTCGAGGAACGTCGTCAGCGGGGAACCAGAGTCGACAATCTCGATCACGCCGGCCCGCTGGACGATGAACAGCCGCGGATCGGCCGGTGGGGAGGTCGCGAGCAACGGCAGGCCGGTCGTCTTCACGACCTCGTGCAGCGCCACCGTGGTCCCCGGAGTCGGGAGGCATCGCAGATCGAGGGGCGCATCGGGCGCCGGCGTCCCACGGCATGCGCCCGAGATCACAGCGAGGCCGGCAAGTACTGTGCTGCGCACCTCCTCCAGCTTAGCCCAACCGACCTGTGATCAAGGCAGTCAACGATGGCAGCCCTGATGTGGTAAAGCCTCGGGCCGTGATGACCGAGCACGCCCCGTTGAAGCCGACGTTGATGTCGCGCCTGCAGTTGAACCCTCAGTTTCACCGCGCGATCAAGGCGCTCAAGCTGGTCGAGATCGCATCGAAGATGCTGTCGTTCCGGCCGCTCAAGCGCACGCTGCCCAACGGCACGCGCTACCGCGTTCGCTACGGCGAGAGCCTGCTGATGGCGGACGAGATCTTCAACCGTCAGGTCTACAAGGATCCGTTCGAGGGTCGCGACGTGAAGACCTTCGTCGATCTCGGCTCGAACGTCGGCTACTTCACCTGCTACGCGATGGAGCGCATCGGTCGGCCCGACACGTTCGGGCTCGCGGTCGATGCGAATCCGAAGATGGCCGCGGAGACCGCGTTCCACATCGGGCACAACGGCTGGAAGAACGTCCTCGGCGTCTCCGGCGTTGTTGGCTACCCGCTCGACATGGCGGAGGC
>JAYUYE010000735.1:0-8673 GCA_043752985.1 Myxococcales bacterium | reverse complement strand
GCTGGCGGCGCAATGCGAGCGATGGAGCTCCGACCTTCGAGTCCTCGCTATGGGCGCCGCCCACGATCGCCGACGGCCTCGTCTACGTCGCACTCCAGAGCAACTTCACGGCACTCGATCTCGCGACCGGCGTCCCCGTGTGGTCGCGAGATCCGGACGATCCGCAGTTCACCTGGCTCGGTTCGCTTGCCGCCGTTGCGGTCGCCGATGGAAACGCGGTCGCCGCCTTCAATCGCACGCTCGGGCTCGCGAACTGGAGCTCGGCCACCGGTGCGGCGCAGTGGTCGGTGCGTGACGGCCGGACCGAGGCGATCAACGCAACACCCGTGATTGCTGACGGCGTCGTCTACGTCGTCAACGCCGCGGGCGCTGTCTCGGCAGCGGATCTTGTGAGCGGTGCGATCCAGTGGACCGTATCGGTCACGCCGGGCGGCTTCGAGTGGGACTACTCCGTCACCGCGGCGCCCGCGCTCGCCGGCGGCCGGCTGTTCGTGCCGACGCAATGGAACGACCTCGTCGCGCTCGATGCCGCGACGGGCCGCGAGCTGTGGCGTGCGGCCACCGCCGGCGGCCCGCTCAACTTCGCGCACTACCGGTCAGCGCAGGCCGGCTTCGTTGCCTCGCCGATCGTGACCGGCGACATCGTGTGGATCGGTGCCCCCGACGGCCGTCTGCTCGCGCTCGCCGACGACGACGGCCGCGTGCTGTGGGAGACCCAGCTCGGCGCCCCGATCGTCAGCGCGCCCGCACCCGTCGGTGACGCCCTCGTCGTCGCGACCTTCGACGGCACGGTCCGCCTGCTCGCCCCGACCATCCCGCGCGCACCGGTCGGTCCCGTCGCGTCCTGCCCGACCACCTCGCGCGGAACGCCCGCAACCGGCGGCTGCACCGTCGGAGATCCAAGCATCATGATCGCGGCACTGCTCGCCGGACTCGCGGTCCGCCGCCGCCGCCGCCGCTAACCGCGCGCGAGTAGAAGCGTTGCCGCCGCCGCGAGCACCGGCGGCGGAATCTCGTGCCCACCGGAGAACGGCTGCCAGTCCACCACCGCACCCGCCGCCGTGAGCTTGTCGCGAAGGATCTCCGCGATCGAGAACGGCAGCAGGGTGTCGCTCTTGCCGTGCGATTGCATCACGGGCACCCCCTTCAGCGTCGCCATCCGCGGCACCCACTCGCTCTCCGCGAGCAGCGTGCCCGACATCAGGATCAAACCCGCCGGCGGCGCTGGCCGGTGGAGCGCCACATCGAGCGCGAGCATCGCACCCTGCGAAAACCCGCCGAGCACGAGCTGGTCGGCGCCGATCGAGAGCTTGGTGCACAGCTCGTCGAGGCAGCTCGACAGCTGCGCGCGAACCTCGGCCAGGCCCTCGGGCACCTCGTCGCGACGATCGCGAACTGCGCCGCTGCGCAGCTCGGCCTCGAGCTTCATGAGATCGAGCCGCCACCATGCGCGCGAGTCGCCGTAGAGGCCGCCGAGCTCGATCGGCGCCGCAGGAAATGCGAAGCGTGCCTTCACGCCCGCGCCGCGCTGGAGGTAGTCCGCGAGCGAGACGAGGTCGTCCCCGGGTGCGCCGAAACCGTGAAGCAGGACCACGGTGGTCCTGGCGTCGGCGGGTCCGACGATGCGCGTGGTGAGGCCGGCGAGCTCCAAGCGGGTCTGGGTCACGCGGGGAGCCTACGCGATCAGCGGCGCTAGATCCCGGCAGGACCGCCCGAGCCGCGGTCTGCGACCGGGGTGTCCTCGGAGTCCGACGCATGCCGCGCGCCGAAGCCATCCTCATCATCGACGAGCGACGCGACCGACTGTCCGGGCAGCGGACCATTCTCCGCGGCGCTGGTCTCGAGAGCTTCGATCCAGTTCTGGCCCTCGTTCATTGCCTGGTCATCATCCGGGTAGAGGCGGTCCTCGCCGCGCGGCTCGGGCACTGCATAGAGGTCGCCGACTTCGCTGGCCTCGGGCTCCTCGTACGCCGACTCGAGGCTCGCGCGCTCGTACTGGCCGGTACCCTCGGCCATGCTGAGGGCGTCGACGTCGAGGTCGTCGAGATCCACCTGATCGAGTGCGTCCATGCTCTGGACCGGGTCGGCCGGATCGGGTGCCAGGAGCTCGTTGACGCTGGGCGCCGCGGCGACAGCCCGCCGCCGCCGGCGGCTGAACATGTACGCGGCAATACCGCCCGCGACGCCGTACACCATCAACTTCGGAATGTGAGTGCGCATGGTGGGACGAGGAGCACATCGCGTGCCCGCGTGGCCCCCCACGTCTCATCGTCGAAGCTCGCAGCTGGTACGCTGGAGCCTGATGTCGCGGCGCTCCCGGAGTCCTGTCGAGCTGACACGCCGCGATTGGGCACGGCTCATCGGCGCATCGAGCGCGGCTGCCGCGGTTTCGGCGTGTGGCGACAACCGCGGTGCATCCGATCTCGTGGCGGCGGTCTTCGACCCGACCCCGACGGCGTTGCTCGTCGCGATCTGGAGCCCGGACGCGACCGAGGTCGAGGTCGAGATCTCGACCGGCGAGGAGCTCGTGACGATCGAGACCGTCGAGCTGGGAACCGGAGGTACGGGCATCATCGACATCACCGGGCTCGTTCCGGATCATGCATACGAGATTGTCGTTGGTTCCGGCGCGACGCGATTCGGCCCGTGTCGTGCGCGCACGGCGCCCAGTGACACTGCGACCGCTCCGGTTCGCCTCGCGATCTCGGCCGACTTCGACCCGGACCCGATGTTCGACAGTGATCTGATCGATCACGTCCTCGCCGCTGACCCGCAGCTCTACATCTCGCTCGGCGATTTTCCGTATACCGACAACGGACCGATCGCACGGACCGTCGCCGAGTACCGGGCGCGGCACGCCGATCTGCGGACCGCACCAGCGGCGAGGCGGCTGATCGAGAGCGTCGGGATCCGCGCGATCTATGACGACCACGAATTCCGCAACGACTGGGACTCCGCGCGCGCCGCCACCGAGGCGGGCCGCTATGCGGCGGCGATGCAGGTCTGGGACGAGTTCTTTCCGGTCCGCGGCGCCGTCGCCGACGTTCGCTATCGGAGCTGGCGTTGGGGCGCGAACCTCGAGTGCTTCCTGCTCGACTGCCGCCGGTTCCGCAGCTCGAACGCAGCCGTCGATGACGCGGCCAAGACGATGCTCGGAGCGACCCAGCTCGCCTGGCTGCTCGAAGGCGTCCGCCAGAGCACGGCGACCTTCAAGCTCATCTTGACGAGTGTCCCGCTCGACTTCGGCGAGGGCGTCGATCACTGGGCAGGGTTCACCACGGAGCGTGGCCACCTGCTCGACGCGATGGTCGGGGTCACGGGTGTGTTGTTCGTGTGCGCGGATCAGCACTACTTCGCCGCGCATCGCCATGCGCATGGCGTCCGAGAATTCCAGGTCGGACCGCTCGCGCGCGGCGTGTTCGCCCCCGGCCCGGTCGCGCCCGGCGTGCTGTTTCGCAGCCACCAGTTCAACGCGGGCCTGCTCGATGTGTCCTCGGACCGCATCGTGATGTGGGGGCTCGGCGCCGACGGCGAGCGGTTCTACGAGGAGACGCTGACCGTCGAGAATTTGACTCCTGCGTAGCGCTGATAAGATCCCTCGATGGGCGCCGGCAGGACTTACCTCACCGCGTTCGCCGGTCTTCACCAGATCGACGACGTGGACGAGCGCCGCCGTGTAACGCGGCAAGGCCTCGCGATGCTCGCGCAGCTCGCGGAGCGCGAGCCCGCTCCGCTCGAGGGCATCCCCGCCGCGGAGATCCTGCTCGCGGTTCGAACAGCGCTTGGCGACGGCCTGCTCGTCGATCTCGACTGGCTATCGCCGGCCGCGGGCGCGATCGCGATGTTCGAGCTCGCGCAGGCTCTCCCGTCGGGCCCGGAGCGGCGTGAGCTCGGGCGTCGTGTGCTGACGCGCCTGCGCGACGCTGATCGCGACACGTTCGTTCGCCTGCTGATCGCACTCGCTCGCTCCTCGCCCAAGTTGCTCGCGAGCGATGGGCTGCGCGCGCGCGCCGAGGTCGTGCTGTCGGCTCCCCTCACCGCGCCGGGTGCGATCGGCGAGCTCGCGCTCGGGCTGCTCGCGCAGCCGACGCTGGCGACCAGCTGGATCGAGGTCCCTGCGATGGGCTCGCTACCTGCGCGCCGGCTCGCGGCACGGATCCTCGCGCACGGTGCGCGCGAGGCGGTTCGCCGCTATGACACCGGTGACCGCGGCGGCGTCGGCGTCCTCGCCCGCAGTGGGGTCCGCGCTGCGCTCGATCGATTGCTCGGCGATCGCGAGGCGCTGGTGTGGCGGTTTGCCTGCATCGCGCGCGGCATTCTCGCGCACGTCGACTCGGATCTAGCGGCTTCGATCGATCGCGAGCTGCGCTTGCAGGCGACATCAACGGAGCTGCGGCGCGGCGCGGCCTCTGCGTCGGCAGCGCTCGAACGCGGCGGTGCAGCGCTCCGCTGGGAGACGGTGCTTGTCGAGCGCGCGGGCAAGGAACCCGGCGTCGCGCGCGGCACGATCCTTGGCCTCGCGGGTCTCGCCACCAGCGCGCCCGAGCAAGCAGACAACCTCGCACACCAGCTCGTGATCCGCGCGCCGCTCGACAGCATCGAAGCATTGACCGATCTACGGCGCGAGGAGGGAGCCGAGCTGCTGCCGAAGGCGACCGCTGCGGCCCTCGCCTGGATCAAGCAACAGATGTCGGCGCCGGTCGCCACCGATGACGGCCGCTGGGCCCTGCTCCACGCTCTCGAGGCGGAGCTCGGCGGTGCGGCGAGCACCGATGCGCTCGCGATCTCGCTGCGCGATGCACGCAGCGCGCTCGATGCCGGTGACGTGCCCGCCGCGCTCCGCGCCGCACGAGTCGCGGTCGACGAGATCGTCGAAGCGGCCGACTGGCTCGAGCGCGCCACCGACGATGATCCTGTCGACCGGCGGCACTCCATGCGCCTGTTGCGCGAGCTCGATCGCGAGCTGCTCGCCGACAATGCCTTGAACGCCGTGCTCGCACTCGCGCCGGATCGCGATCCCGCGCGGGCGCTCTACTCGCGCGCGCTCGCGCGCATCGAGAGTGCGTTGCTGGCCAGCGAGGCTCATCCCGAGGGCGGCACGGTCGTTCACGGCGGCCTCCGGGTCGCCCGGCTTCGCGCGCTGGTTCGCATCCTCGACGGCGTCCGCCGGGTCAGCGATGGCAGTGGCGAGGCTGACCTCGGCCCACGGCTCGCGGCCGTCGGGCTGTTGATGGCGCGCGCAGCGTCCGATCATTCGTCGTTGCGCCGCGCCGTGTGGGCGGCGCTCACCCGCGCTGGCGATGCCTTGATGCGTGACGATCACGCGGAGGTCACGGATCTGTTGCTGGTGTGGACGATGGCGTTTCCCGACGACGATTTCGCCATCGTCCGCGAAGCGTCGATGATTCCCGAGGTCGGCGCGGTGTTCGAGGCCTACGCAAATCTTCAAGCAGCAACCTGGGCCGCCGCCGACCCCGACGACGAGGATGCGATCCAAATCGTTGCCGAGCGCGTCGGCGAGCTCGCGGACGCGTTGCCGCCCGAGCAGTCGCCGCGTGTCGAGTCGGTCCGACTCGCACTCGCACGGACCGGCAACCAGCTACGGAGAATCACCGGAGCCGCGAGTCACGCCAGCGTGCCGGCGGGTGCGATCGATGCTCTGGGCATCGAGCTCGCTGCACTCGCACGCCGCATGTTCGGCGCACACCAGCGACTTGGCGTTCCCGCCGACGATCGCGGCCACGATGTCGAGGTCGCCTTCGTCGGGCTCGCCGGCAGCCTCGGTCGCGAGGCGCGGGTCGTCGACGAAGCGATCGCGATCGCCATCGATGCCGGCCGGACCGCGCTGCCGCCCGCCCTCGCCGGCGCGGTCGAGCGCGTGCTGCTGTGGCTCGCGCATCGCTCCCACGCCGAGGCGTCCACGCCCGCCACGGGCGCCATGGAGGTCATGCTGCCAGGCTGGGTTCCGCTGTCGCGCATGCTCGGAGGCTTCTACGTCGTGCGCCCGATCGGCCGCGGCGCGGGTGGTTCCGTGCTGCTCGCCGTTCGCGGCGAAGAGCGCAGTCGCGCCGACCGTGAGCTTGTCGCTCTCAAGGTGCCGGACTACTCGGGCGGTGCCGCGCGCAACCTGTCCGAACAGGAGTTCGAGCAGCTGTTCCGAGAGGAGGCCGGGGCATTGCTCGCGCTGCCCGCGCACAAGAACCTGGCGCGGTTCATCACCTTCGACGCGAGCGCGCAGCCCAAGCCGATCCTCGCGATGGAGTACGTCCGCGGCATCAACCTCGAGCGCACGCTGCAGCAGGGCACTCTCGCGATGACCCGCGCGCTGCGCCTGATCGACGATCTCCTCGCCGGACTCGAGGCGATGCACAGGGTCCAGATCGCGCACCTCGATGTCAAACCAGCGAACGTCGTCCTTCGTGACGGCAGCGGCGATGCCGTGCTCGTCGACTTCGGACTCGCCGGCCGCAGGCTCCGCGCCGGCTGCGGCAGCGTTCACTACGGCGCAGCGGAGGTCTGGGACGAGAATGCGACCGCCGAGCCGTTCCCCGCCGATGTCTATGCCGCGGCGTGCCTCGCGTTCGAGGTGGTCACCGACAGCGTGCTCGTGCGAGGCGACACGATCCCGGAACTGATCGCGGAGCACTTCGCAAAGCAGCCCGCTGCGCCCGTGCTGTCGGCGCTCGGTCGCCTGCCGCGCCTCGGTCCGTTCGCGGAGCTGCTCCGCGCGGCAATCACTCGCGACTCGAAACGACGCCCGAGTGCCGCGCGGTTACGGGCAGGCTTCGCTGCGATCGCGCCCGATCTACGCGGGCTCAGCTGGCCGATCAAGGTGTAGAGCGTTACGCTCGATCCATGACGCTATCGTCGAGGATGCGTACGAGCTCACGAGCCTCGTCCCACGCTGGCCGACGACCTCGTCCCCGGGTAACTGCGCCGATCGGCGGTTCGCCGTCGAGTCAGCTCCCGTGAACGTCGTTGCCCGGCCGACGGCGCTCACCCGGATTGCGACCGCGGCCCGGTCCGCACCGAGCACCGCCGCATTCCCGTATCGCGCTCGGCCCCCGCGCGGTCCTCCGGCGGCGCGCTCGGCAGCGGCGCACCCCACCTGAACATCCCGCATCTCCTCGCACCTCGCGAAGTGAGGACTTCTTCCCATGGCCAATCCCTTTGCGATCGCGGCGGCCCTTCGCCGCGGGACTGTCGCGATCGTCTGCCCGCAGTGCGGCCTCGAGAAGGTCGTCGCGCGTGAGCCCGCGCATCACCGCGTCTGTCCGCGCTGCAAGAAGCACTATCCCGATCCGTTGTCGCCGAAGGCGCGCCGCAAGAAATGACCGGCACCCACGTCCTGCTCGAGCTGGTGGTGGTCCTCGGCACGGCCGCGGTGGTCACCGTGCTGTTCCAGGCCCTGCACCTCCCGGTCGTGCTCGGGTACGTGCTCGCGGGCCTGCTGATCGGTCCGCACGTCCCGGTTCCGCTCGTCGCGAACCCGGAGCTGATCCATATCCTCTCCGAGCTCGGCGTGATCCTGCTGATGTTCACGATCGGTACCGAGCTCCGCCTGAACGCGATCGCGCGCGTTGGCATGCCTGCGGCCCTGACCGCTCTGTTCGAGGTTGCCCTCGCGATCGTGGCTGGCACGCTGGTCGCGACCGCCCTCGGCTGGGCACCCGTCGAGGCGCTGTTCGCCGGCGCCTGCCTCGGCATCTCGAGCACGATGCTGGTCGCAAAAGCGTTCGAGGATCACGGCTGGAAAGGTGGGTTCACCGAGATCGTGTTTGGCATCCTCGTGTTCGAGGATCTGATCGCGATCGTCCTGCTCGCTATTCTCGCGGGTGTGTCGTCCGGTACCGGCCTCGATGCTCCTGACGTCGTCCGGCTGATCGCGCGGCTCGGCGGCTTCCTGTTGCTGCTGCTCGTCGGCGGGCTGCTGATCATCCCCCGGTTCGTGCGCTGGGTCGCGGCGCGCGCTCGGCGCGAGACCTTGTTGATCGTTTCGCTCGCGGTGTGCTTCGGCGCCTCGGCACTCGCCGACTATGCCGGCTACTCGGTCGCTCTCGGGGCGTTCATCGCGGGCGTCCTGATCGCCGAGTCGACGCATGGCGAGACCGTGTTCAAGCTCGTGATGCCGTTCCGCGACGTGTTCGCGATGGTGTTCTTCGTCTCGGTCGGCATGACCATCGATCCGGCGGTCCTCGCCACGTCGGCCCCCGTGATCGCGGTGTTCGCGCTCGTCGTGCTGCTGACCAAACCACTCGGCGTCATGATCGGCGTGTTCATCGGCGGTCATGGTGTGCGCCCCGCTGTGCGCGCCGGTGTCAGCCTCTCGCAGATCGGCGAGCTGTCGTTCGTGATCGCAGGCATCGGTGTGTCGACCGGCGTCGCCCGCCCGGAGCTGCTCGCGATCGCGGTCGGCGTTTGCTGCGTGACGACCGTGACCTCCGGTGTGCTGATCACGAAGTCCGACGCACTCGCGGGCTGGGTCGCGGGCCGGCTCCCGAAGCGGATCGGCATGTTCGTCAGCTTCTACGAGTCCTGGCTCGGTCGGCTGCGCGATCGACCGACGAAGACGAAGTGGCGCGGGCTCCGCCGCCCGATCCTCGTGCTGATCGTCGACACCATGATCCTGATCGCGATCGTGATCGGCGCGGCGACGTTCTCGCCCGCGATCGC
>JAYUYE010000734.1:0-3546 GCA_043752985.1 Myxococcales bacterium | reverse complement strand
AGTCTTGAAAGCTCGGTGCGTAGCAGCCAGCACCCATCAGCACCGCGACCACGATTCCGAAGTTCTTCACACCCCCAAGAATATCACTGTGGCAGGCGGAGATTGGGAATCCGCCCGTCGGCGGTCGCGCCGTCTCCATTCGGAATGAAGCCATTCGAGCTCGTCGAGTTCGCGCCGCTGTACCGGAAAATCAGCTGATCGCCCGGTGTGAAGTCGATCGCCGGCGCAGCCATGTCGATGTCGCACGCCTGGGCGCGGAAGGTCCCGCCGGGCGTTGGCTCGAAGTGCTGCAGCGCGGTCGCGAGCGTCGTGTCCGCGCCTTCGTGTCGCCACACGAGATCGAATGTGACATCGATCGCGCGGATGATGATCGCATCACAAACGAGGTGGTAGGTGCCCGCAGGCACGTCCGCCCCGAGGTTCCACTCCGCTTCCTGGGACCCGCCGGGTCCCACACCAGGTGCTCAAAAAGGATCCGGCTCGTCCGCCACGAGCTTCACCTGAAGCTCGGAGCCGTCGAGCGCGAGCCACAGCACAGCCGGGTTGCCGTCGTCGGAGGGACAGCCTGCGAGCAGGCCGAGCAGCAGGAGCGGGGACTTCATTTTTTGGGGGGCGCCGGGGGAGGAGCGACGAACACCGCGATGAAGTGCGTCGGCACCGGGTTCGATTCAGATTGCAGCACGAGGCCGGCCTTCTGGCCAGCCGCCATCGACTTGCTGCGGTGGTGGATCCGGTTCGAGATCACGATCCGCCCGCCGGGCTTGAGCGCGGCCGTTGCGGCCTTGAGCCAGGCGACCGCATCGGTGAAATAGTGATCGACCTCCGCGAGCAAGATCGCGTCGTACGCGCCGGCTTCGAGTCCGGGCGTCTCGGATCCGACGACGCGGCGCTCGACCAAGCCTTCGAGGTTGGCCGCGGCGAGCCGCTGGTACAGCAGCTCGAGCACCGCGCCATCGATATCCGTCGCGACCACGCTGCCCGTGGGTGCCACCGCGCGTGCGAGATGCACGGTCAACAGGCCGGTTCCGGCGCCCACGTCGGCGACCCGGGAGCCTGGCTTGATTCCGAGCGCCTCGACGACCTTCTCGGGCCGGCGCTCCGAATCGAAGCGCGTCTGTTCACGCTGCGTATCGTCATTCGGCCGGGCTGCGCTTCCGCTGCCATTCGGCTCGACGGCGTCGTCGGCTTTCTTTCCGCACGCTGCGACGAGCAGCAGCAGGCAGACGACCACGCGGTACATGGGCGCTAGCCTAGCACGTGACTAGAGCTCCTTCGGGTTACCGAAGTTGTTCGAGATCGTGAGCCCGTTCGCGAAGGTCGAGATGGCGCGCTCGTCGCGCTTTGCAATCGCGTAGGCAATCGACGCCAGCGCCATGCGCGCCGTCGACGCGCCGT
This sequence comes from Myxococcales bacterium, assembly GCA_043752985.1. GTDB lineage: Bacteria > Myxococcota_A > Polyangia > Haliangiales > Haliangiaceae > JABFXX01. The sequence goes on along the minus strand of JAYUYE010000734.1, from coordinate 2,151 downwards.
TATACGGGGCGGCGGCGCCCGAGGCATTGAAGCCCTCGGCCGTGCCGTTCGCCTTGACCTGGCCGAAGTGGCCGCTCTTCAAGTGCCCCGCGCTGTACACGTACACGGTGTTCGTGTTGCCCGGGCTGCCGTCGGGCCAGCCACCGCGCTGCAGCGGGTTCTTCGTCGTGTCGCCGTGCACCGTGATCACGGTGTCATCGGCGAGGGACTTCAGCGTCGTGTCATCGGTGGTGCTCGTGAGGTCACCCATGAACCCGTCGAACACCTTCTTGAGGGCCGCGGGGATCGTGTTGACGTCGCCGCCGTCGAACGCGCCGTGCGGATCGTCGCGCATCGCGGGGAGGACGACCGAGTTCGTGAGGCCCATCTTGAACGCCTTCACCGTGACGATGAGGGTGCGCGCGATGGCCGTGACGTTCCCGCGCGTGCCGGCCGTGATGCCGTACCGCGTGAGGTCGTCGGGCGTGATCTGGAGCTTGGCAGCGAGGTTGGTTCCGAGGAACTGGGCTGCGCCCTGGCCTGTCGTGTACGAGGACTTCGTCGTCGACCGATTCGCCGCGCGGTTGAGCGTGATCAGTGCGTCGTAGTGCGCCTTGTAGAGCTGCGCGTCGGTCGTGGCCGCGAGCAGACCGCCCGCGCGCGAGGCCGCGCTGTTGAACAGACCCACGATGCCGTCGCCGTTGCCGACGTTGGCGGGGCGCGCGCTACCGGGCGCCGTACCGATGTCGGCATCGCCGATCGTGACGACCGGAATCACCGATGGAACGCCGGACTGCAGCGCGGTCGCGATCGAGAAGATGTTCGCGCCGTTGAGGCCGGTGACCGAGGTCGGGTTGTTCGTATGGGTCTCGTTCGCGCCGCAGGTGAACACCGTCACCTGACGACCGGCGGGGAGCGCCGTCCACGGCGTGTCGGGACCGATCGCGAGCGGCTTGAACGTGCCGGGGATCAGCGTCGCCATACCCGGCTTGTGCCAGGCAAACGTGTTGTTGTTCGCCATCGCGACCTCGACCTGCGGCCAGAGGAGGCTGAACCAGGCGAGACCACCGTTACCGGCGATCAAGTGCACCGAGCGCGTCATCGCGTTCTCCGACGCGGCGTACGCGAGGTTCTTGTCGACCGTGCCCTCGAGGATCTCGAAGATGTTCGAGCGAGAGACACCGAGAGCCGCACCTGCCGCGACACTCCACTTGATGAGAGCGCGGCGCGTGAGCTCGCGCTTCTCGTCACGCTTGGCAAAAGGGGATTTGGCCATGGGAGGTCTCCTTACTCGCAGGTGTACGCCGCGGCCATCAGGGTCGCGACAGCAAGGCGCTTACCAACCTCGGGGGTCGATGCACGCGTAATGGTCAGGTTGCAGAGGTCGAGGTGAGCGGCCTGCGCGGGGACACCGATGATGCAGCTGATGCCGCTCGCCTCGCACTGGTTGCTCGCGTTGAACAGCGCGGCGGGCTGGCCGTTGACCTCACAGCGCGTCAGCGTCGGGACGTTCGTGATGATCTCGGTCGCCGCGGCCGCAAAGATGTCGAACGTGCGCGACGCACCGGACGTGGTGATCGAGATGTTCTCGCGGATGCGGTTCGCGAAGTTCGGCGCGCCCATCGCGTTGTCACCGCTGGTGTAGAGCTGGCCAGCGGAGAGGTTCGCGGTGTTGGCGACATTGACGCCGACCGACGACAGCAAGGCGCCGAACGTCCGATAGCGAACCTTGGGGCAGCTGTGGACCTTTGACGTGTAGCGCGGCGGGCCTTCCTTGGTCAGCCGGTCGACAAGCTCCCACGGGGAGATGCCATCGTTCATGTGATCGAACGTGTTGTCCTCGCCACCGGACGTCGAGCCGGGCGGGGGCGGGCTCGGATCGGCGATCTCTTCCGCGGTGCAACCAGCGGCGAGTCCGAGGGACGCGACGAGGAACGTCAGGTTGAAGTTGAAGTGCTTCATGGCTTCTCCTCAGAACTTGACGAAGTCGTCGCTGGTGTAGACGGCGTAGATGAGGTCCTTCATCTTGTGGCCGCTGGCGGTGAAGGTCTCGAGCTGCGTCTGGATGGTCTCGACCGGGACCTCCTGGAGCGCGTCGACGATGTCGGTCTTGCCGAGTGCCCAGTTCCACACGCGGGCGACGCCGCACTTCGCGACATCGGTATCGGCGGC
>JAYUYE010000733.1:0-8677 GCA_043752985.1 Myxococcales bacterium | reverse complement strand
TCGGCGTGATCCGCCCGGCGACGGTCCACCTCGATCGCACGGATCTGGCGTGCCTGCCGATGCTCGCGGTCGCGTACTGGATCGGCCGCGACGAGCTGCGCCGGCGTCGCCGCTAGAAGCTGCCCGACAGCGCAACGCCGGGCGACGTACCGCCCTTCGCCGACGACATCATCGTCGGACCGACGGTCAGCGTACGCGCTGCCTTCTCGTTGAAGCGACGGGCCGCGCGACCGGAGTCGTAGAGGTCGTAGAGCGTGCCGACGACGAGCACCGCGCCGCCGAGGTACATCGCGGCCTCGCCCTCGCCGTTGGTGGTCTCCTGGCAGTAGTCGATGCAGTCACCCGCGGTCGCCTTGACCGCGCCGTAGATGAACGTGAGCAGGCCGCCGGTGCGCAGCAGGCTCATCTTGACCGCGTGGCCGTTCTCACCGGCGTAGATGTGGCCGGCAGACGGGCCGATCAGCGTGAGCCCCGCGCCGACGAGCGCGAGCTCCTCGTTGTTGTCGTCGGCCGCAGCGAAGAACGTGAGGAGACCGAGCCCCGTCGCACCGGCCGCAAGGAGCTGCGCGGTGCCCGGGTTCTTGATCTCGCGAACCGCGGGACGCGTGAGTCCACCGACCGGCGCTTGCGCGTAGGGCTGCGCGGGGTAGTACGGACGCGGCGAGTACTGCGGTGCGTACGGCGCCGGCTGGCCGTACGGCTGCGGCTGCGGAGCCTGCTGCGGGTACGGCTGCGGCTGCGGAGCCTGCTGCGGCTGCGGTTGCGGGTACGGCTGCGCCTGCGGCTGCGGGTATGGCTGCGGCTGCGCCTGCGGGTGCGGCTCCGGATACGGCTGGCCGTTGTTCGGCGCGCCGTAGTTCGGTGCCGGCGGCGGCTGCGGTTGGCCGTAGGACTGGTCCGGTCCCGGCTGGGCGAGTGCGGCAGTCGTGGACAGCAGGAGGGCGGCGGCGGCAACGGCGGGGCGCATCCGCACGAGCACCAGCATCCGGCGAGCCAACTCCCTGTCGCAACGGATCTCGCGAGCTTGCGTGTGTCACCCCAACGGATCCCTGACGTCCATGTCGCGTTTGGCCGTGAAGAACTGGAAGCTCACTGCACAGACCGTGAGCCCGTTGCACACTCCGGTCGCGTCCACCAGATCGCGAAATTGCTGCATTCACCCCGGGGCGGGTCTGGCGCACCCGCGGCGCGCCGCAGCGTGGGCAGGTGAACAGGCGATCGCGATCCGTCCGCGCTCAGGTCGAGCGGGAATCCCACAGCGGCTCGGGGCGGCCATCTTTGAGGGCGCACCAGCGTCCCCACACGAACAGCGCATCCGAGAGTCGGTTGAGATACTGGATCTGGAGATCGCCGCCGATGTCCTCGGCCTGGGCGAGCCCGACGACGAGACGTTCCGCGCGCCGGCACACGGTGCGCGAGAGATGAAACGCCGCGGATGCCGCACCGCCGCCCGGCAGAACAAATGACTTCAGCGCCGGCAGCTGGTCGTTGACGCCGTCGATGTCACGCTCGAGCGCTACGACGTGGCGTTGCTCCACGCACGGCAGCTTCGCGCGGCGCTCGGGATCCGACGCACCGAGCTCGGCGCCCAGGTTGAACAGCTCGTTCTGCACGCGCACGATGATCGGCGTCAGGTGCGGGCCCGCGGCCGACGTCTCGAGTGCGACGTTGACGAGGCCGAGCGTCGCGTTGAGCTCGTCGACTGTGCCGTAGCACTCGAGCCGAGGGTCAGCCTTCGAGACGCGCTCCCCGCTGATCAGCGAGGTCTCGCCCTTGTCACCGCCGCGCGTGTAGACCTTGTCGATCCGCATCGCTGGTACCTACCACGTCAGGGCCGGAGGCGGGCGGGCACGGTGCGCGCGGTCGTCGACAGCCCGTCGGGGTCGAATGCGGCCTCGAGCGAAGCGCGCGGTCCCGCCGTGCGCCTCGGCACGTAGCGTCGCGCGACCGTTACCTCTAGATCTGCGCTTTGCGCACCGACCACACGAACGCGTCGTACCAGAAGTGCATCAGCGACACGACGATGGTGATCGCCCACAGCGCGGTCGTTCCGCTGTTCAGGATCTGGACCGCGAAGCCGTACGCGGCGACGCCTCCGAGGTAGACGGCGAGCGCGAGCCCCGGCCTGCGAGCGAGCCGAAACCGTTCTCCGATGCGCTGCTTCTCCATTGCCCACACGAGCGCGAGGTACTGAACCCCGTGGAACAGGTTCATGATCAAGAACGCTTCGCCCCACGTGTTGAAGCCCCACGTGTAGATCGAGACGAAGCCCGTCGAGCTGACGAGCCAGATCTTGAGCCATGGTGGCTGGTAGCCGCGCTGCGCGAGCCGCCAGTACACCATCACGTATGCGACGAGAAATGCCGCGCCCGCCGAGAGCACGACCCGCGACATCACCCCGCTGATCCCGTCGACGTACGCCGGCACCGACGAGAACAGCGCATCCCCGACGTCCGCGAAGCTGTCGAACGAGTCGACGTGATCCATCAGCGTCGCGCCGGCAAGGATCGGCCCCGCGTACATCAGCTGGTTCAGCCAAAAATCCATCCGCCGCCCGAGCTCCGGCGCGGTGCCGTGGTTCCGCTCGTAGATCCGCGCGAACCCGAACGTCTGTGCACCGGAGTGCCAGACATCCCAGAAGGTCGCGACGACCGAGGCGGCAACCGCGATCCACGGTGACACCACGACCGCGAGGTACAGCGCGATCGGCACGACGAAGAACCGGATCGGATACAGCCGCCGGATGCCTGGGTTGTTGTGACTGCGAAACACCACCGCCACCAGGTGCGCGTGGATCACGGTGCCGATCAGAAAGCCGGTGACCGTGTCGTCCCCCCCGCCGATCACCCACTCGTCGCTGACCAGCCAGCTATTCGCGAGGAGGATGCCGATCAGAAGGGACAGCATCGGTGGCGCGAGGAAGAACGCCCAGTCGTACGCCGGGCCGACGATGTACGGGCTCTTCGGCTTCACCCGAGGCTCCGGCGGTGTGCGACCAGTGCAACCAGCGCGAGGCTCGAACCGATGAGCTCCAGCGTCTCCTCTACCCAGTCGATCAGTGCGTAGCCAAGGCTCTCGGCTCCCGCGTGATCGGTCCACCAGCCGAGCGGCAGCTCCATCACCAGCGCGCCGGTCACGAACACCACCGCCGCGACGATCAACCGCTCACGCGCGGGAGATGCGAGCGCCCGGAGGAACGGCAGGTAGACCACCGCCAGCACGGCGACGACCAGCGCACCCAGATCACCCAGTCGAAGTAGAGGATGCCACCGAGGTCGAGGTGTCCGCCGAGGTGCTCGTGGAGGCCTGCGACCTCGTCGAGCGAGACCCAGCCGAGGGCGACCGCAATGCCCCACCAGTGCCGGCGCCACAACTCCCCTGCAGCAAGCTGGTGAGCGATCGCACCCGCGGCCACGGCGCACGCGAGCAGCAAGCTCGATGCGAACCAATTCGGTACGTTGCCCTCCGCCGAGAGCGAGAGCACGGGCCACAGACTCTCGGTCCACAGCGAGTCCGGCGACCGCCACGCCCACACGTCGACGAGCAATCCGAGGCCGGCAATGACCGCGACCGCGACGAGCAGGCGGCCGCGCAGTGCAGCGTCGGTCATCGGCTCGCCTTGCACCGCCGGTTATTGTAACAACCAAACGGCTCGGATATGTTCTGCGTCGATGTTTCGCCGCCATGCTTCGCTCGTGATCGCGATCACCTTGATCGTGCTCGTCGCCGCCGCCTGCATCGTGCGGACGGGCCCCCGTCGGAACCGCGGACCTGGCCCCGTGTATCGGACCGCCCCGGCCGGCGATCACCGCAACGGCAAGCACAAGAAGCACAAGAAGCACCTCCAGGGTGCACCGTACGAGAACGCGCCCAGCGACCACCGCTGATCGCGCGCGGCCGGCGTCAGCTTCGCGCGACGGGCAGTGACGGACCGCGGCGCGACGTCGGCGGGATAGCGGCCATTGCATCGGGATCCGCGGGCACGCTCTCGCCCGAGGCGAGCTCGAGCTCGAAGCCGGCGTCCTTGATCATCTGGTGATCCGCGTGCGGCGTGGCCCCGCCGGTGGTCAGGTAGCCCTGCGTGAAGATCGAGTTCGCGGGGTACAGCGCCATCGCCTGTAGCGCGCGTAGCGTGATCTCGCGCCCGCCCGCAACGCGCAGATCCGTGCGCGGGTGCACGAACCGGAACATGCACAGCGCGCGCAGCGCGAAGCCCGGCTCGACGAGTGGCGAGCCCGCGAGCGGTGTTCCCGGGCGTGCATCGAGGAAGTTCACCGGCACGGAGTCGACGTCGAGATCGCGCAGCGCGAACGCGAGGTCCAGCAGATCTTCCTCGCTCTCGCCGAGACCGACGATGCCGCCGACGCAGGTGTCCATGCCCGCGGCCTTCGCGAGCTGCACCGTCCTCACGCGATCCTGCCAGGTGTGGGTCGAGACGATCGTCGCGTAGTGACGCTCGCTGGTCTCGAGGTTGTGGTTGAACCGATCGACGCCCGAGCTCGCGAGCCGCTGCGCCTTGGCCTCGGTCAGGATGCCGAGCGACGCGCACAGCTCGATGTTCATCTCGCTCTTGATGCGCTCGGCCGCGGCGCAGATCGTGTCGAGGTCGCGCTGTGAGGGTCCGCGCGTCGCAGTCACCATGCAGTAGCGCTTTGCCCGCGCAGCGTGGGCCTGACGCGCTCCGGCGACGAGATCGTCGACGCTCTTCATCGGCGCCTCGCCGCTTGGCGATTCGTACTTCGACGACTGCGAGCAGAACCCGCAATCCTCGGGGCACGCGCCTTGCTTCGCGTTGTCGAGTACGTGCAGCGAGACCCGGCGCCCCCAGTGCGCGCGGCGAACGCGAAAGGCGGCATCCAGCAGCGTCAGCGTGTCATCGACGGGCGCGTGCAGCACGGAGCGTGCGTCGTCGCGCGAGATCGGCGTACCGGAGAGAGCTTGATCGGCGAGCGCGGACCACGTCGATGACATGGGGCGCACGCTAACGAAAACGCTACTTGGGCGCCAGCTTCATCAGCTGGTTGATCGTGCGCCCGCTCGGGTCACTCTTGCGTCGATCCGAGATCGCGACAAGGACGGTGCCCGTGGCCTGGGCGGAGCCCGTCGTGTCGCCCACCCACGCGAGCCCCGCCTCCTCGGCCGCCTTCGCATCGGCGGCCGTCGGATACACGCACAGCAGCACGTCGATCGCGCCGACCGTCCCGGCCTGACAGTCCTTTCCGACGGTCACGGTCGCCGCCGTGAATGGAGACGGCGAGAGCCCACCCTTCTTCCACGCGGCGATCACGGCATCGCGCGAACCCGCGCCGCCACCACCACCGCCCTTGTCGCACCCGATCGCGGCGACGAGCAGCAGGGACGAGAGAAGACGTGCGGTCATGTTAGCGGCGCTTCCACTTCTTGTGCTTCTTGTGCTTGCCATGGCCGTGGTTGTCACGCCCGGTGTACACGCCACCACCGAAGCCGATGTCAACGCTGATGCTCGGCATCGGCACATGAACCTCGACACCGGTACGCACCCGCGGCGCGACGATCACCGCGGCTGGGCGCGCTTCGACGACCACCGCCGGAGCACCGAACCGCACGCCGATCCAGCCGCTCGGCGGCTCGACGGTGACGACCGGACGCGTGTACGCGAGCGGCGTGTAGACCGCGTTGACCTTGATCATCGCCGGCCGCGCCTCGACGTACACCGGCGGGGGTTCCGCGACGTAGAAGTACGCGTCGCCCGCGACCTCGAAGTCCGCCTCGATCGCAGGAGCCGGCGTGAAGTTGTGAAAGTGCGGGGCGTCGAGGTAGCAGAACTCCTCGTCCTCGGCGTCATCACCGACGACCACGTTCACCTGGATCGGGTGGTGGCCCTTGTACGCGTGGCGCGGACCGTCGTAGCCGTATGCGACCGGGTCGCCGACGAAGTAGTTTTGGTTGCGGTGGTCGCGATACTCGAGCTTGTTCGCCGCAAAAATATGGACGTGCGGCCCTTCGATGTAACAGACACCGCCGCCCGCCGACTTGGGCACGGGGTGAATCCCGACGAAGCGAGTCTGCTTGCCGCTTCCCGCCGCCGCAGGCGCGACGCCCGCAGCAGCCAGCACGAGCACGAGCACGAGGTAGATGGTGCGCATCCGACGAGTGTGTTCGATGCGGCCCAGCGCGGTCTACCCGACATGGTCCCACCCGCGGAAACCACCGTGAATCAGAGCGCTTCAGCTCGCGGGAGCGCCTGGTGACACCGTGGCCGACACGGTGAAGGTCCGGATGGTCTGATCGAGCTCCGCTGTGAGTTTTCCGCGCAGAGTCATCGGACCATCGACCAGCATGTCGATCGGCACCTCGACCACGACCGCCGCGCCCGCCGGCACCTCGCGAGACAACGGCAGCGCCCCGGTCGACACCGTGGTGCCTTGCGACGCGAACGTGTACTCGAGCTTGGTCAGCCGCATCGCGCGGCTGGCCGGGTTCGTCACCTGGACGAACACGACCTCGTGACGGCGCGCTTCGTGGATTCCCAGGACGCGGACCTCGGGTCCCTTGGGAGTGCATCCGACGAGAGCGAGCGCACACGCGATGGCAAAGGCAAAGCTACGGACCATGTCGATCACCTGATCGTGTGCTGCTTCCGTGCCAGGGCGCAACTTATGGCAACTCCGTGCCCGGCTGTCGCGATCAGAGACAGTTGGTTCACAGCCCCGGACGTTGATGTCGCGACTCCCTCACGTGTAGCCTCGCTAGCGTGAAGATCGAGAACGGACTACGAGTCACGCTCAAGGTCGACCTCTCCGTCGCTGGCGGACAGCAGCTGGAGAAGAACCAGGTCGAGTTCATCTACGGGGCAGGCGCGATGCTCAGCGGCCTCGAGGCGGTCCTCGCCGGGCTCGAGAAGGGCGCCAAGCGTGACGGCGTGCTCAAGGCGAAGGACGCCTTCGGCAACCCCGCGATGCACCCGCTCAAGAAGATGAATCGCAACGAGTTCCCCAAGGATCTCGACCTCAAGGTCGGCGAGAAGCTCGTCGCCAAGGGCGTCAACGACATGAATGTCATCATGGAGATCGTCAAGGTCGGCGCGAGCGAGGTCGAGGTTCGCCTCGTGCACCCGCTTGCCGACAAGGACATCAAGTACTCCGTCGAGGTCGTCCAGGTCAGCGATCCGCGCCCACCGCCGATGCCCGCCGCCGCGCTGGAGCTCGAAGAAGACAAGTGATGCACGACCGGCGGCTCTACGCGCATCGAGGTGCGTCTGCGGAGCGGCCGGAGAACACGTTGCCGGCGTTCGAGCGCGCCGTCGAGGTCGGCGCCGATGCCCTCGAGACCGACGTCCAGGTCACGCGCGACGGTGTTCCAATCATCGCGCACGACGACACCGCGGCACGGATGACCGCCGTGCCTCGTGCATGGGCCGACATGGATCTCGCTGACGCGCGTCGCCTCGATCTCGGCTGGGGCTTCGTCGCCGCGGACGGCACGCGCCCGTTCGCCGGCCGGGGCATCACCGTGACAACGTTCGAGGAGCTGCTCGACGCGTTCCCCGACGTCCGGATCAACGTCGACATCAAAGGCGATCCGCGCGCGATCGACGTGATGCTCGATCTGATCGAGCGCAAGGACGCCGTCGACCGCGTGACGGTCGCGAGCTTCCAGACCACGATCGCGGTCAAGGTTCGCCGCCGCGGCTATCGCGGCGAGACCGCGCTGTCGCAAGGTGAAGTGATCACGCTGCTCGGCATGCCGGCGCTGATGTGGAAGCAGCTGCCGTGGACCGGAACCGCAGCGCAGGTGCCCGTGAAGCAGGGACCGATCCACTTCGATCGCACCCAGTTCATTGCGAAGTGCCACCTGCTCGGCCTCCGCGTCGACTACTGGGTCGTCGACGACCGCGAAGATGCGTCGCGGCTGCTGCAGCTCGGCGCCGACGGCATCATGACGAACGATCCAGCGGCGATGCGCGGGCTCGTACGCTAGACGACGATCGCGCGTCGGACTTCACGACAATCTTTGACAAAGACGTGTGGAGCTCTCGACACCCGGCGACACCCGGCAATCGCCGGACCTTCGCGTGCTGGCTCTGGACAGGCACCCGACCGTGGTGCAATTTCGCGCTCATGCCTCTGAAGAAAGCCGTTCCCGTCAAGCCTGCTGCTGGCAAGCTCGGGATCCTGTTGCCCGGCATGGGCGCCGTCGCCACCACGTTCATCGCGGGCGTGCTGGCGATCCGGAAGGGCATCGGCAAGCCGATCGGTTCGCTGACCCAGCTCGGGCGGATCCGGCTCGGCAAGCGCACCGACAACAACTCTCCGATGATCCAGGAGTACGTCTCGCTCGCGAAGCTCGACGACATCGCGTTCGGCGGTTGGGACATCTTCCCCGAGAATGCGTACCAGGCCGCGATCCGCGCCGGCGTCCTCGACGAGCACAAGCACCTGATCCCGATCAAGGCCGAGCTCGAGGCGATCAAGCCGATGACCGCCGTGTTCGAGCAGACCTACGTCAAGAACCTGACCGGGCCCAACGTGAAGAAGGGCACGTCGAAGATGCACCTCGCCGAGCAGCTCATGGAGGACATCACGGCGTTCAAGACCACGAACGGTTGTGACCGCCTGGTCGCCGTGTGGTGTGGCTCGACCGAGGTTTATCGCAAGCCGACCGAGGTGCACTCGTCCCTCGCGAAGTTCGAGGCGGG
>JAYUYE010000732.1:0-3548 GCA_043752985.1 Myxococcales bacterium | reverse complement strand
CGCCGTTCGGCACCGGCGGCAAGAACCCGAACGGCATGCGCGTCGGTGGCGGTGGACAGCGCAGTGCGATGGCAGTCGCCGACGAGCGGCGGTTCCGCGAGTACCGCCGCGACGTGGTCCTCGACGTTCGCCAGATCGACGTCGCGCTGCGCGGCCTGCGCAAGCTCGGGCGCGAGGGTGGGATCGAGGAGCTCGACCTCGACGAGACAATCGACAAGACCTGCAAGAACGCCGGCGAGATCGACATCGTGTTCCGCCCCCCGCGGCGCAACCGCGTCAAGGTCGTGCTGCTGATGGACGTCGGCGGGTCGATGGATCCGCACGCCGAGCTCGTCAGCCGGCTGTTCACGGCGGCGTCGCGAGCAGGCCGGTTCGCGAAGTTCCGCAGCTACTACTTCCACAACTGCGTCTACAACGCGGTCTACGAGGATGCGGAGTTCCGCAAGCCCGTCGCCGTGACCGACCTCCTCGCGAACAGCGATCGCGACGAGAAGCTCGTGTTCGTCGGCGACGCGCTGATGCATCCGGCCGAGCTGCTCGACCCGGGGGGGTCGATGTATCTGTACGCCCAGAACCGCGCATCAGGTCACGAGTGGCTGCGCCGGCTCGCCGCGCACTTCCGCAGCGCCGCGTGGCTCAACCCCGAGCCGGATCGGTTCTGGAACGGCACGACGATCGAAGTCGTCGCGAGCGTGTTCGGGATGTGGCCGCTGACCCTCGACGGCATCGCGCACGCGGTGCGCTACCTGACGCGGGGGGGAGAGCGGCCGCGCGTCGGCGAGCCGGAGAAGTGGGTCAAATCGATGGGCCGGCTCGGCTAGTACCTGGCGTGGCTCGCCCGCGGGGAACCTCGTGGCGGGGTGTCAGCGGACCCGGTCGCCGTCGGGGACCGGTGGGATCGTGATCGTCGTCGGATGGTAGAGCGCGCTCGCGACCACGCCGTCACACGCCTGGTCGCGGCCGCCGATCGAGATCGTGACCGCGTAGACGCCCTGGTCGTCGAGCGATGCCGAGATGCTCGCGCGATCGACCGTGCCTCTCGACCGAGGGTTGACCCAGCCGGCGGCGATCATCGCCTTCGTCACCTCGCTCGTGATCGCGAGGACGTCGGCGCCAGCGATGCACCAGCTCTGCTGCGCCTGATCGCGATCGTCGAACGCGCGCAGCGGCGCGAGCACCTTGGCGTTCGCGAACCGCGGCTCCTTGAGCAGAATCAACGCGATCAGACCCGCACGCTGCGCTGACCCCGTCGCTTGCGGTGGCGGGGCAGGGCGCTGCACGGCCGCCGGAGGCGTCGGCTTCGCGTCGTCGGTCTTGCAACCGCCAGTGCTCGCGATCACGGCGATCACGAGCACGCGCCGCATCAAGGCTTCTTCATGAAGTCAGGCTCGGGCTCCTTCGGCCCGTCCCTGAGCGGCTGCGGCGTCGCGGCCGGGCCCGCGCCGGTCGTCGGCTTCGGTGCGGTGAGCGGCGTCGTCGCCGAGCCGGAGCCCGTACCCGCCGGCGGCTTGACCGCAGATCCGGATCCAGATCCCGTGCCCGTCGTCGGCGGCTTGACCGCAGAGCCCGAGCCCGGTGGCGGCGTCGTCGCAGAGCCGGTGCCGGTGCCCGTCGGCTTGACCGCGGAGCCCGATCCCGTACCCGTCGGCGTGACCGCGGAGCCCGATCCGGTTCCCGTCGGCGTGCTCGCCGAGCCAGTCGTCGTTCCCGAGCCCGAGCCAACCGGCGTGACCGCCGAGCCGGAGCCCGTCTTCACAATAGGGTTGTTGTTCGTCGGGTTGTTGTTCGTGATCGGGACCTGAACCGACAGCGGCTCCTCGATCGTCGCGATCATCTGCGTCGCGTCCTCGGTGTACTTCGATCCGTCCACGACGCGCTCGACCGACTTGTAGGACGACTTGCGCAGGCCGACGCGCACGCTCTTTCGGGCCGCCTGCGCCTTGTTGAGCTCGACGGTCGACGGCGTGGTCTTGCCCGTGCTCTGGCCGTCGATAAAGATCACCGCGCCTGCCGGCTGGCTCGAGACCGCGATCATCCGCGGCTTCGCGACGAGCTTGACGGTGGTCTTCGGATCTCCACCTTTGACGTCGAGCTCGATCATCGCGAACCCGGGAGCCTGCACGCGCGCCTTGTACGCCTTGCCCTTCTCGAGCTTGGCCTTGAGCGGCGTCTCGCCCTTCTGGCCGGTCCCGAGGATCTCGATCGTCGCCTTGTCGGAGGTCGCCGCGATCACGGTCTCGACGACCTCGGCCGCTGTCGCCACTGCTGCGCTGCCGCTGCCCGTCATCGCCGAGCCACTGCCCGCGCTGCCGCTCAGGTCGGCGCTGCCGCTGCCGCTACCCGTGTTGATCATCGCGACCGAGCTACCGGAACCGACAGTTGCCGAGCCCGAGCCGGTGTCGACCGGCCTGGTGGTCGCGACCGACTCCTCGGCCTTCTCGCGCAATACGAAGAACCACACCGCGGCGGCGCCCGCTGCAGCGAGGAGGAGCAGGAGGATGATGAGTGACGCGGCGCTACCGGTCTTCGCCGCTGGCATCTTCGCCGAGGCTTCGTGCACCACCGCGCGCATGCCGGTTGGCTTGGTGACGGCGTCCTTGGCAACGACCGGCGCTGGCGTCGGGCGAACCGGGACCTTGGCCGGCTCGACACCGAGCCGGGTCCTCGCACTGTCGGGCGTCGACGTCGTCGCGAGTGCGGAGGAGATCGGAGCCGCAGCCTCGGCCCGCGGCGATGGGGTGGTATCGAGCAGCCGCGGCTGCGGACGCGAAGCCTCCGGCGGGCTCGGCAGCGTGGGTGCGGAGTCGCGATCGACGACGGTTGCCTTCGGCACCGCGACCGCTGTCGCCGTCTCGGCGCGCGGCGGATCGGACACGGTCGCACCCGCGCGTGACGACTTGCTGCGGGCAAGGTCATCGGCCGCATTGCCGCCGAGACCCGCGCTCTGTGCGATCAGCTCGTCGAGGGCGCGAACCTTGGTCGCTTCCTCGAACGCCTGCTCGTCGAAGTCATCGGCGTCGGAGTGGAACGGCATGGGGCGCGGCAGTGGCGTGCCCTGATCGCCGAACGAGTCCTCGCGCTTTCGGTTGGTCTCCTGACCGAGCAGCGCTTCCTGCACCGGCATCGGTGCAACGCGTGTCGGCGTGTCGGTAAACATCGGCGGCTTGGTCGCTTCGGCCACCGGGCGCGACGGAGCTTGCTTCGCCTTCTCGGAGAGAATGCGCTCGAGCACACCCTGGCTGCCTTCGGCGAGCCGATCGAATCGCACGCCCATGCCGGGCGCGATCGCGGGACGGCTTGGATCGTTCTCCCGCGTCCACACCACGGTGCCTTCGCCCGCGATCAGCGGCGATGCATCGCGGAGCTGGAACTCGAATCGCATCTGCGTTCCGACCGCGAGCGGTTCCTTCGTGCGGATGAAGATACCGCCCTGACTGACATCCACCGCATAGCGCTCGATGAACTGCTCCAGCGTCTCGCTCTTGAACTTGATCTTGAGCGTGACCGGCGTGCGCTTTCCCTGTCGGGTATTTGGATCGACCAAGGCG
>JAYUYE010000731.1:0-3552 GCA_043752985.1 Myxococcales bacterium | reverse complement strand
CGGGCAGCGCCTTCGCGAGTGCGCAGGCTTCAGCGGCGCCGGGCGCCGTGCACGCGCAGACCGTGGCGACATACGCCTTGCACGCATCTTCACCCCGCTTGAGCTCGAGCGCGGGGAGTGGAGGCGCCGTGTCGAGATCGGGCGGCGGACCCTGGGCCGCCTCCTTCTTGCAGCCGCCGCCGACCGACAACGACGCAAGGAAGGCAAGCAGAACGGCGCCGCGGATCATCCGGCCTCGACGCGCGCGAGCACGACGGAGATGTTGTCGACGCCGCCTTCCTCGTTCGCCGCCTGGATCAGCCGCTCGACGGCGCGATCGAGATCGCGCTCGCTCATCAGGATGTGCTGCATCTGATCGTCCTTGATCATGCCGGTGAGACCGTCAGAGCACAGGACGTAGGTGTCTCCGACGTGCGGCTTCTCGGTCAGGATGTCGACCTGCACGCTCTCCTTCATCCCGAGCGCGCGAACGATGACGTTCTTGTGCGGCCAGTTCTCCGCCTCTTCGGGGGTGACGCGCTTCATGCGGATGTAGTCGTTGATCAGCGAGTGATCCTCGGTGAGCTGCGTCAGCTCTGCATGGCGCTGGCGGTACGCGCGGCTGTCGCCGACGTGGCCGATGATCAGCGCGTCGTCGAGGAAGTACATGGCCACGCACGTGGTGCCCATGCCCTTGAACCGCTGCTCGCGCTGCGAGCGCTCCCAGATCTCGAGGTTCGCCAGCATGACGCCCGTGATCATCCGGTTGACGTGCGTCCGGAGATCGCGGTCGACCTTGTACGGCCAGGTCAGCGTCTGTTGCTTCGCGGTCTCTGCGAAATGGTCGCAGATCAACTCGACCGCGAGCCGGCTCGCGACTTCGCCCGAGGCGTGCCCACCCATGCCATCGGCGACGATGCACAGGCGTTCGGCCTCCGGCAGGGCGATCGAATCCTCATTGTGGTCGCGCTTGCGGCCAATGTTCGTCGCCCCCGCGAAGCGGACCCGCATCCCGTCGAGCGGGAACGACGTGCTCATCCAGGTGCAATGCTAGCATCGCGCCGGGCGTTGACTCCAACCGGCGGGCCTTTCATCCTTAGATCCATGTGGGGATATGCCAAAGGGGATCCCGTCCTCGTAGGGGTCGTGGTCGTGATCATCGCGGTCGCGGCGATTGCCTACGTGGCCCACGCCCTGTGGCGTCGGAGGCGGTGACGTGGCCGAGCTAGCCCGCGGAACCGTGGTCGATCGGCCATGGGGCCAGACCCTGTCGGCGCTCGCCTCGCGTGGCCTGACCGGCGAGGTCACCGTGATCGCCGACGGCAAGCCCTTCGCGGTCGCGTTCGACGGGGGCATCGTCGTGGCCGCATCGTCGCCGCTGGGCTCGGACGCGGCCGTCCGCGTCGCCCTGACGGGGCATCTCGTATCGTCGACGCAGGTGACGGACATCGTCCGCAAGCAGGCCGCAGCGCCGCACCGAGAGGAGATCGAGGTCATTGCGGAGGCGGCGAGGCTCACTCCGGATCAGGCGATGCGGCTGCGCCGCCGGGTCATCGCCCAGCGCGCGGCGCGGACATTCTCGCTCGAGCGCGGCGAGTTCATCGTCGACGACACGATCACGTTGCCGGCAGTCCCTGGCAGCGAGCTCGATATTCGCACCGTCACCTACCTGGGAGCGAAGCAGTTTCTCTCGGAGGTCCGCCTCAACTCCGACCTGGGTCAGCTCGGCGGCTGGTTCCAGATCAAGCCCGAGGCGATCGAGGACCTCCCGCAGTTCGGGTTTGGCGACGCGGAGCAGGCGGTCGTCGAGCCACTGATCCACGGCGCCGGCCTGCTCGAGCTCGAGCGCCCGGACCTCGACCAGCGAATGGTCCGGGCGGTCGTCTACGCACTGGTCTGCAGCGGCATGTGCACGATCGAGCCGCATGCGCGCGCGCCCCAGAGAGCCGCGCGCGGGGCGCCACCACCACGGCCGCAGCCGCAGGATCTGGAATCTCCGACGGTGCGCCGGCCCGCCGCGGTCGACGCTCCGACCCGGCGCCGCCCGGCCGTCGCCGATCGTGCTGCGACCGAGGCCGATCCGGCCCCCCCGAAGGAGCAGTCTCCGCCGCCGCCGTCCGCGGTCACGGTCGACGCGCCGACCGCGGTCGGGCGCAAGAAGCCGCCGACCGCCGCGCCACCCGCGCGCTCAAGAGTTGCCGGCGCCCAGACGGATAGCGTGGAGGAGCTGATCAAGACGAAGCTCGCGATCCTCGACCAGCACGTCGATCACTACACGTTGATCGGTGTCGCTCGGGACGCGACTGCCGCGCAGATTCGCGCCGCGTACTTTGCGCTCGCCCGCCAGCTGCACCCGGACCGGCTGTCCTCGCTCGGGATCGCCGATCCGGATCGTCGTGCACAGCGCCTGTTCGCGGAGCTCAACACCGCGTTTGCGGTCCTCTCGGATGCGCAGCGCCGCGACGAGTACACGTCGATCCTCCAGCGCGGCGGCTCCAAGGCGGTTCGCGCCGAGCAGGTCAAGGCCGAGGAGCTGACGCAGCGCGTGCTCGATTCAGAGGAGGCGTTTCGCAAGGGCGAGATGGCATTGCGCCGCGATCAGATCGAATCGGCGATCCGCGAGCTCATGCGGGCCGTCGAGCTCAACCCCGACGAGGCCGATTACCAGGCAACCCTGGCCTGGGCCCGGTTCTGCGGTGCGCCTGACAAGATGGCGGTCTCGGCAGCGACGCGAAAGACGCTCGAGGCCGCGATGAAGCAATCGCCGAAGGCGGTGACGCCGCGGTTCTATCTTGGCCGCGTCGAGCGCATGCTCGGGAACGACCTCGATGCGCTGCGCTACTTCCGCGAGGTCCTCGAGGTGATGCCGCACCACGTGGAGGCCGGCAGCGAGGTCCGCGCGATCGAGTCGCGCACGGGTGGCGACAAGGGCGGCGGCGGCGGCCTGTTTGGCCGGATCAAGCGCTAGTCAGTCGCCGGCCGCGAGCCGGTCCGCGACGAGCTCGAGCTCGCCCCGCAGTCCGAGCGCGTGCGTCGCCGGCAGCGTCACCGACGACTGCTTCTTCCAGCCTTCACCAGCGCGTCGCATGCGGAGGATCATCACCTTCGGGGCGCGCCACGACTCGCGATCGTGCGTTTGCTCCTCGAACACGATCATCACCGTCGCCCAGCCACCGTCGGTCCAGGACTTCCGCGCGATCATGCGACGGACGAGGTCGCCGTCCTCTCCTTCGGCATCGAACGTGATGTCGGAGAGGTCGTCGACGTAGGTCACTTCTTGGTCCCGTCGTCGAGCAGCTCGAGCTCGGTGATCCGCTCGTCGGCAGGCCCGACGATGTGGCCGCGAACGCGGACGGTGGTCTCGGTGACCGCGCCGTCCTGTTCGATCCGCACGGTCAGCTCCTCGCCGATCTCGAACAGCAGCGGCGAGCGCACGCGTGCGATGCCGTTGGCAATGCCGAGCACATCGAACACGTCATGGGATCGGTCCCCGTCGATCACGAGCACCCTGCCCGACATTCCCACCCGGTACCACGCCGCACATTGCGGCCTCAAGCCTTCTGCGATCGACCG